>CAZEUW010000071.1:0-10368 GCA_964515425.1 uncultured Gemmatimonadota bacterium
GTCGGCCCGCTGGAAGCGGGAGCGGGACGTGCCCGACGAGGTGTGGTTCGCCGCCACCGAGGCCGCGCTGGTGGCCCGGGAAGCGAAGCGGGCGGCCGACCCTGAAGCCGCGGCCCGGAGCCGCCCGACGTAGAGAGGTTGCGGCATCGGCTCTTCCAGCTGCGCCACGGGTAGCGTACCTTAGTGCGTTCCGGGGCCGTAGCTCAGCTGGGAGAGCGCCGCCCTTGCAAGGCGGAGGTCGCCGGTTCGACTCCGGTCGGCTCCACTCTCCGGGGCTGCGACTCGATACGAGAAGCCCCACCCGACCCTCGGTGTCCGATGACATCGCGGGGCATCGCCCCTGTAAAGGAGCCCGATCCATGACCTCCGACCGAGCGTCGCGAAGCTTCGGCATCAGCACTCTCCTGGGCAGCGTCGCCCTGTTCGCCGGCCTGGCGATCCTCCTCTTCGAGTTCGTGGCCGGCGACGGGCTCAGCATCGTCGGGGCCGGCATCGCGCTGGTCGGTGGCTCCGTGCTGTTCTTGTCGAAGAAGGACGGGGACGGGAGCGCCGGGCCGGTAGACGCACCGTGAGACGGAACCTCCTCGCTCCCGCGCTGATCCCCTACCTCCTCGTCGTCCCGGCGACCCTCCCTGCCCAGGAGTCCGAGGAATCCGACCTCCCCCTCGACGACGTCACGCTCCACTACGAGCGCACGGGGGACGGACCGCCGCTCGTCCTCGTCCACGGCTGGTCGATGGACATGCGGTCCTGGGATTTCCAGCTCCCCGAGCTCGCCGACGACTTCACCGTGATCCGCTACGACCGTCGGGGATGGGGGGAGTCGAGCGGCCGACCGGACGTGTCCCGGGATCCGGTGGACCTGGACCGGCTGATGGAAGAGCTCGAGATCGATTCGGCCTTCGTGCTCGGCCACTCACAGGGAGCGGACGTGGCGCTGCGCTTCGCGCTGGAATATCCGGAGCGGGTGCGCGCGCTGGGACTGTACGGCTCGCCGCAGCCCGCGGGCTTCGGCCTCCCCTGGAACGGACCGGACACCTTTCCCTCCGACATGCCGGCCATCGTCCGCGAGGGCGGCCTCGATTCTCTCGGCGCCATCATCTTTTCCCATCCACTCTCCCGCGGCTTCGAAGAGGGTGAGCCGGGCACCGAGCTGGTGGAGCGGATCTGGGAGGAGAACGCCGCCCGGGACCTGCGGGATCCGCGGCCCCCTTCGGGCGCGACGCCTCGCCCCCACGTCGATCGCCTGGTCGAGGTCGACGTCCCCACTCTGGTGATCACCGGCGCGCAGGAGATGCCGTACTTCGAGGTCGTCGCGGAGGCCCTCGCTTACGGCATCCGCGGCGCCGAGCGCGTCGCGGTCGAAGGCGGAGGCCACGCGGTCCACATGCAGGAGCCGGAGCGCTTCAACCGGGAGATCGTCCGCTTCTTCGGCCAGCTCCGACACTAGCGACGCGGTGGCCGACGGAGGGCCCGCCGTGTCCCGATCCTCGCGCGTCCGCTTCGTCCGGCAACAGGGACTCAGCGACGCGAGCCCCGCTTCGTGCGAGCTCCGGTATCCCGCCCTCATGTTCCAGCCGCGGCTGGTCGGCGCCCTGTTCCTGGTAACCGCCCTGTTCCAGGCGTGGTGGGGCTTCGCGGCCCTCGGCGCCATCCTGCTCTGGAGCGCTCTGCAGCCCCGGCTCAATCCGTTCGACGCGCTCCACGACGCGCTGCTCGCCGGACGGGACGGGCGTCCGAGGCTGCGGCTCGAGCCGGCTCCGAATCCCCGACGATTCGCGCAGGGACTCGCCGGCACGCTGATGCTCGCCGCGGCCGCTTCCCTCGTGACCGGACGACAGGCGATCGCCCTGGGTCTCGAGGCCTTCCTGGCGGTCGCGATCGGAGCCCTCGTCTTCGGCCGGTTCTGCTTCGGATCCTTCCTTTATCACCACCTCGTGGGCGACGGCGCCTTCGCCCGGCGCTCGGCGCCCTGGGCCTGACTGACGGGGGCTCGCGCATCCCTCGCGCCCATAGCAGTTTGTGGAGCCCGGGACCGACCTTCGGCCGGACCCGGAGCTCCTCCCGACCCGCGTCCGAAAGGAGCACCCCATGGGAAGACCCGTGGTGCACTGGGAGTTCTGGTCGAAGGACCCGGCGGCCCTGACCCGCTTCTACGAGGCCGCTCTCGACTGGAAGGTCGAGGCGATCCCCGACATGAATTACCACATGGTCGACACCGGCGGCGAGGGCGGGATCAACGGCGGATTCATGACGCCCCAGGAGGGCCCGTGGCCGGGCAACATGGCGCTCTACATCTCCGTCGACGAACTCGCCCCGTACCGAGACCGGATCCGGGAGGCGGGCGGGAAGATCGTCGTGGAAGAGCAGGAGGTGCCGAACGTCGGCCGCTTCTGTCTGTTCGAGGATCCCGACGGCCGGGTGCTCGGCCTCTGGAAGCCCGAGGAGCACGGGGGCTGACGCCCTGATCAACTCCGCGGTGGGGCTGCTGTTCGTCCTCGCGGCGAACGCGGCCTTCTGGTTCTGGCTCGAGAGACGGACGGGCTGGAGCCTGTTCGAGTACATACCGCCGCTTCTCTGGATCTACATCCTCCCGGCGGTCTTCTCGAACACCGGGCTGATCGTCCACGACGCCCCCGTCTACGGCTGGATGGGGGACGTCCTCCTCCCCTTCTTCCTCGTCCTGCTGCTGCTCGACGTCGACGTCCGGGCTGCGACCCGGGTGATGGGCCGGGGCGTGTTCGTGATGCTCTCGGGGACGGCCGGGGTCGTGTTCGGGGCGCCCCTCGCCTACATGGCGGTGAAGGGCTGGCTGGAGCCGGACGCCTGGATGGGCTTCGGCACCCTGGCCGGCTCCTGGATCGGCGGGACGGGGAACATGGCCGCCGTCGCCGAGGGGCTCGGCACGCCCGGCACGCAGTTCGGCCTGGCCGTGATCGCGGACAACCTGGTGTACCTGATCTGGCTCCCGATCATGCTCCAGTCGAAGAAGCTCGCGAAGTGGTTCCATCGCTTCACGCGCGTCACCGAGGAGCGGCTGCAGGCACTCAAGGTCGAGGCCGAGTCTCTCACCACCGAGGCCGAGCCCCCGGCCATGCGGCACGTGATGTACCTGATCGCCATCGGGTTCGGGGCCGTCTTCGTGGCGGACGCCCTCGCCGGTGCGCTGCCGCCGGTCGAGCCCGTGCTCACCGAGAGCACTTACCGGATCCTGATCGTCACCACCATGGGGCTGGGGCTCTCCTTCTCCCCGGCCAGCCGGATCCCGGGCAGCCACGAGATCGCGATGGCGCTGGTCTACCTCTTCGTGGCGCGCATGGGAGCGGCCGCCTCGGTGGAGGGCCTCGCCGGGCAGGCGGTGCCCTTCGTGGCGGGCGCGTACATCTGGATCTTCATCCACGGCGCCTTCATCGTCGGCGCCTCCCGGCTGTTCCGGATCGATGTCCACACGGCCGCCATCAGCAGCGCGGCCAACATCGGCGGGGCGGCGAGTGCGCCGATCGTGGCCGCCTACCACGACGAGCGGCTCGTGCCGGTGAGCATCCTCATGGCGCTGATCGGCTACGCGGTGGGCAACTACGCCGCCTTCTTCGCGGCCTACCTCTGCAGCATGGTCGCGTAAGTTCGTGACCTCCATCACCTCACCGACCCTGATCTCCCGGTCGTAGGCGCCGACCTCCCTCACCCCTCCCCCAGGAACTCCACGAGCAGCCTGCTCACCCGCTCCGGCGCGTCCGCCTGCACCCAGTGGCTCGCGTCGGGGAGGCGCTCCACCCTGAGGTCGGGCACCCAGGGCTCGAGGCCCTCGGACAGGCGGGGATTCAGGTAGACGTCCCGCTCGCCCCAGATCAGCAGGGTGGGTACCTCGACCAGGTGCCGTGCGGAGCCGTCGGGATGGCCGCGAGCTCCGGCGGTATCCGCGTCCGCACCCGCGTCGGCGGCGGCGCCGCCGCTGCTGGCCCCGGGGCTCCCCCGCCTCCCGATCAGGTTGGCCCGGTACCAGTTCAGCGCCGCGGTGAGCGCTCCCGGACGGGCGAGCGCCGCCTTGTAGACGGCGACGTCGTCGTCGGTGAAGGCGCCTTCCCGGACCGGCTGCCGCCGGAGGATCCGCTCGATCGCCGCGAAGTCGAAGGCGCGGAGCGCGAGCTCCGGCAGTCGAGGGAGCTGGAAGAAGAAGACGTACCAGGAGCGCAGCAGCTGGTCGGAGCGGAGGGCGACCCGGCGGGAAGCGGCCGGATGCGGCGCGTTGAGGACCGCCAGCCGCTCCACCCGCTCCGGCCGGCGGGCGCCCAGGTGCCACGCCACGACACCGCCCCAGTCGTGGCCCACCACGTGGGCGCTCTCCTCCTCCAGGTGCTCGATCAGGGCGACCACGTCGTCGCCGAGCCGGCCGATGCGGTAGCTCTCCACGCCGGGCGGCTTCTCGGTCAGGTTGTATCCCCGCTGGTCCGGAGCCACCGCCCGGAATCCAGCCGCGGCGAGGGCCTCGACCTGCCGCCGCCACGAGTACCAGAACTCGGGGAAGCCGTGGAGGAGCACGACCAGCGGGCCCTCGCCAGCCTCGACCCAGTGGAGCTCCAGGCCCCCGACCCGCTCGCGCCGGTGGCGGAGACGGGCGTCCTCCGTCACGGGCGGGGCCGGAGTCGCGTCCGTGGTTCGCGCATCATCGTGGAATATACTGTCCCCGGGCGGATCGGCGGCCACGGTCGCGGCCGCGAGCGACGAGCGTGCCCGCCAGCCACGAGCGACCAGCTCATGGCGTCGGGGAGGAAACCGATGAGCGAGCAGCCCGGCGAGCGCCCTGCCACCGCGGGAGGGCGCCTGCCGCCCACCGCCTGGATGGTCCGGTCGCTCGGCCGCTGGATCGAGAGCCGGCCCTTCCCGAGCGTCCTGCGCGACCGGGACGACCCGGGAACCGTCTCGCGCGCGGCGCTGACCGGCGTGTTCCTGGTGGCCGTTGCCGCCGTCGTCGCGGCGCTCTTCCTCACGCCGACCGGATCGGACGTGCGCGTGGCGCTCGCGCTCGTCGCGGCGGCGGTCTGGACGGCGAAGGTCGCGACGATGGACACGGCCGCGATGTGGCACCGGACGCTGGGCTCGGCGCCGGCGGCGGCCGGCGCCTGGCTGGCCGGGATCGTCGTCCTCGAGACCCTGCTGCGGGGGTGGACGGACGGCGGGCCCGGGGTGCTCGTCCTCCAGTCGTGCCTGGCGGCGGCGATGGCCGTCGTGGCCTGGGGGAAGGCGCGCCTCGCGATGCACGAGGGCTGAGTCGCCGCCCCGTCTGGACATGCGGGCCGGAGATGGCGACATTGTGCGCGACACGGTCATGACCAACGCTACGATACGTTACGTTCGGCCGGCCCTGCTGGCGGGGGTCCTCGCGCTCTGCGTCGCCCTCCTCTCCTCCGGGAGCGCGACCGCGCAGCACCGTCCGCCGCCGGTCGCCTCGTCGGTCTCGGGAGCGGAACCCCTGACCCGTGCTCCCCGGACGGCCGTCACGATGCGCTCCTTCTCCGCGATGGTGGACGGAGCCCGCGTCGTGAGGCCTTCCACGGACGCCGCCCGTATGGGCGAGAGCCGCGCTCCGGACGTGGTCGAGGCGCTCGTCGTCACCCTCGCCCCGCGGAAGACCGGCGGCGACGAGCCGGACCTCGGTTCCCTGGAAGACTTCCTCCCCGCGGCGCTCTGCCGCGACCTGCTGCGGCTTCGGGCCGAGGTCCGGGAGGCGCGGCGGGTGCTCTTCGGCCGCCGCGGGATCGTCCGGCTCGGCACCGTCGAGTCCGACCAGGAGGCGTCGCGCCTGCGGCTGAACCTCCAGTACAGCCCGGACCCGGGCATTCGCTTCACGCTGGTGACGCCCTGACCCCTCCCGACTCCGGATAGACGAGGACCATGGCGCAACGCGAGCAGTGGGGCAGCCGCGCGGGCTTCATCCTCGCGGCCGTGGGCTCGGCCGTCGGCCTCGGCAACATGTGGCGCTTCCCCTACCTGACGGCCGAGAACGGCGGGGCCGCCTTTCTGCTCCTCTACGTCGTCTTCGCGATCTTCATCGGCCTCCCCGTCATCCTCGCGGAGTTCGCCATCGGCCGGGGCGCCAAGAAGAGCCCGGTGGAGGCGCTAGAGCACTTCGGCGGCGCCCGCTGGAAGCCGCTGGGCCTGCTCTTCGTCCTCACCGGATTCCTCATCCTCTCCTACTACGGCGTCATCGCCGGCTGGACCCTCCGCTACGGCGCGATCGGAGTGCTGGAGGGCTTCGGGGGCGACGCCACCGCCCGCTTCGAGGCGGTCTCGGGCGGTTGGGACGCGGTGCTCTGGCACGTGGCGTTCATGGCCGGGACGATCGGCATCGTGGCGGCCGGCGTGCGGAAGGGCATCGAGCGCACCGCGATGATCCTCATGCCGGCGCTTCTGCTCATCGTGATCGGGATCGGCCTCTACGCCTCGACGCTCCAGGGCGCGGGCGAGGGCTACGGCTTCTACCTGCAGCCGGCCTTCGACCGGATCTTCTCGCTGCCGGTGGTCTCCGACGCGGCCGGCCAGGCCTTCTTCAGCCTGAGCCTCGGCATGGGGGCGATGCTCACCTTCTCGAGCTACCTCTCGCGCGACGAGAACCTGCCGCAGGAGTCGGTGATCATCGCGGGATCGGACTTCATGATCGCCTTCCTGGCCGGGCTGATGGTCTTTCCGATCGTCTTCGCCCTCGGCCTCTCCGGCGAGGTCGGCGAGAGCGCGGTCGGAGCGCTCTTCATCAGCCTCCCGACCGCCTTCGCGGAGATGGGGGCGATCGGGCGCGTGGTGGGGATCTTCTTCTTCGTGGCCCTGCTCGTCGGCGCCGTCACCTCGGCCATCTCGCTGCTCGAGGTCGTGACGTCCTCGGTGATCGACAGCCTGGAGTGGCCGCGCCGGAAGGCGGCGATCCTCTTCGGCCTGGTCATCACCGCGGCCGGGATTCCCGCCGCCTTCGACCTGAACGTGCTGGGGCTGATGGACCAGGTGGCCGGCAACATCTTCCTCATCGTGGGCGGCTTCTTCCTCGCCGTCTTCGTGGGGTGGGTGATGCCCGGGCCGGAGGAGGAGATCCGGAAGGGAGCCGAGCGGACCCGTTGGCTGCCGCTGTGGAGGAACTTCCTGCGGTGGGTCGCGCCGCCGGTGCTGGCGTTGGTGCTCTACTACTCCGTCCAGGACACCGTGGCGCTGATCTCGGGACTGGTCGGGGGCTGACCCTCAGCCCTGCCGGGCGGCCCCCGCCTCCTCCCGCCACGCCTCGTCGCGGCGGCGGACAGCGAGCGCCCGCTCCGTCTCCGCGGAGACTCGCTCCGGGTCCCAGCCGAGCTCCGCGCCCATGAGCTCGGCGACGCGCCGACACCCCTCCTCGAGCCCGTCGCGGATCTCCCGACCGAGGTGGGTGCGGCGGAACACGACGTCCTCGGCGTGGACCGCCATCTCCTCGCGGGCGGCCCGGACCGCCTCGGCGGCGAGGTAGGGCCTGCCCTCGATCAGCGGCTCGCCCAGGGCCGGGCGCTCCGCGGCGAGGTCGAGCAGCGCGCCGGCCCGGGTGCCGTAGGCCCTCGCCAGCCGGTCCAGCGCGGCCTCGGGCAGCGTCCCGGCGCCTTCCCGTCCCCGGAGCCGTTCGAGCAGCGCGTCCGGGTCCTCGAAATCGCCGCCCGGCAGCGGCGCCCGGTCGGTGTCGGGGCCGCGAGCCGGCTCGACGTCCCAGGCGCGCTCCAGGAAGTCGGCGGCACGATCGGTCAGCTCCTCGGCCATGTGCCGGTGGGAGGTGAGCTTTCCGCCGGCGATGGCGAACAGGCCGTCCTCGCCGCCGGTGATCACGAAGTCCCGGGAGACCTCGCCCGCGTCGTCGGCCCCTTCCTCCGCCACCAGGGGGCGGAGCCCGGCCCAGGCGGCCAGCACGTCGTCGGGTCCCAGGTCGGCGGCGGGGAACAGCCGATTCACCGACTCGAGCAGGTAGGTCACGTCCCCGGCCGTCGGCCGCACGTCCTCCGGAGGCCCCTCGTAGTCTTCGTCGGTCGTGCCGACCAGCGTCAGGTCGCCCCACGGGAGGACGAACATGATGCGCCGGTCGAGGGCCGACTCGAAGATGAGCGCGCGCTCGTGGTCGAGCGCCTCGCGGGCCAGGTGGACGTGCGTGCCGCGCGTGGGCCGCAGTCGCCGGGACCAGTCCGCGTCGGCGCGGGCCAGCGCCTCCTCGGTCCAGGGGCCGGCCGCCAGCAGCACCGCCCGGCCCTCGACGATCCACTCCGGACCGTCCTCCTCGCGCACCCGGATCCCGGCGACCGCCCCGGCCCGTCGCTCGACGCCGGTCATCTCGAGCCGGTTGGCCACCGCCGCGCCCGCCTCCGCCGCGCCCTGGACGGTGGCGAGGACGAGGCGGGCGTCGTCGACCTGGGCGTCGAAGTAGCGGGCGCCGCCCAACAGGCCGTCCGGGCGCAGCGCCGGCTCGCGCTCCAGCAGCGCGTCCTCGTCGAGCATCTGGTGGCGCTCGATGTTCCGGAACAGCGACAGCGCGTCGTAGAGCCACATGCCCGCGTCCAGCTTCCGCCGCCCGACCCTCCCCTCCTCGTAGAGCGGGAACAGGAACTCGAGCGGGCGAACGAGGTGGGGGGCGATGCGGAGCAGGGTGCGGCGCTCCTGGCTGGCCTCGAAAACCAGGTCGAGCTCCAGCTGCTCCAGGTATCGGAGGCCCCCGTGGATCAGCCGGGAGGAGCGGCTGCTGGTGCCCTCGCCGAAGTCGCGGGCCTCGACCAGCGCCGTCCGGAAGCCGCGCCGGGCGGCGTCGCGCGCCGCGGCCGCGCCGGTGACGCCGCCGCCCACGACGACGACGTCGAAGGACTCCTCGCGGAGGCGGTGCAGGTGCCGGCCGCGGTTCACCGGCTCACGGCTCCAGCACGACCTTGCCGAACTGCCGCCCCTCCTCCAGCCGCTCGTGGGCGTCGCGGATCCGGTCCATCGGCCAGACCACGTCGACCACCGGCCGCAGACGCCCCTCGAACACCAGCGCCATGACACGGAGGAATTCGGCGTGGGTCGCCATCGTGGTGCCCATCACCTGGATCTGCTTCCAGAAGACGCGCCGCACGTCGAGATCGGCCCCGGGGCCCGTCGTCGCCCCGTAGGTGACCAGCCGTCCCTTCTTCGCGAGCGCCCTCACGCATCCCTCCCACATCGCTTCCCCGACGCTGTCGAGCACCACGTCCACGCCGCGCTTCCCCGTCTCCTCCCAGGCCACGCGCGAGAAGTCCTCCTCGTCGCGGTCGATCACGCGGTCCGCCCCGAGTTCCCGCAGTCGGGCGGCGTTCTGCTCCCCGCTCGTGACCGCGAGCACGCGCGCTCCCGCCAGCCGCGCGATCTGGACGGCGGCGGTCGAGACCCCGCCCGAACCGCCGGTGATCATCACCGTCTCCCCGGCCCGCAGCCCGGCCCGCGTCATCAGCCCCCGCCACGCGGTCTGGAAGACCAGCGGCGCGGCGGCGGCGTCGGTGAACTCGAAGCCGCCCGGGATCCGCAGCAGGTTGCGCGCGGGGACGGCGACCCGCTCGGCGGCCCCGCCGTCCACGTGCTCCCCGAGGATGCGGAAGCGGTCGCAGAGGCTGTGCTCGCCGGCGGCGCACCACTCGCACTCGCCGCACCAGAGCGAGGGGTTGGCCACCACCCGGTCGCCGGGCGACCACCCCTCGACGTCCGGGCCGACCGCCTCCACCGTGCCGGCGAGATCGGAGCCGCCGACGTGGGGCAGGTCCAGCTCGAGGCCCGGCAGGCCGCGGCGGATCCAGAGGTCCAGGTGGTTGAGCGCGAAGGCCTCCACGGCGACCACCGCCTCGTCCCGGCCCGGCTCCGGGTCGGGGCGCTCCGCGACCTGCATGACCTCGGGTCCGCCGTGCTCCTCGAAGAAGGTGGCTCGCATCCTGGTCGGCCTCCTGCCCGGGTGATCTCTCGACGACGCCACACACACGGTACGTTCATCCGGCGGCACCGCGACAACCCGGCCGCTCTCCTCGGACTGATCGGGGTCGGGGCCCCGCCGCTCCACGGGCTGCCGTCGGAGGAGGTGCGTGGACGGAGCCTGCAGGCGGAGTGAGCGGCGTCTCTCCGACGGCCCGGACGGGGATCGAGCCGCGGCATGCCGCTTGAAATCGGTTCTCAACGAACCTACCTTGGCCCACCCGGTACAAACGATAACGATTATCGACACTTTCACGATACACGGGAACGAGGCAGCGATGTCGGACCATCTGCTCGAGGTGCGCGACCTCCACGTCGAGGTCGAGGACGAGGGGACCGAGATCCTGAAGGGCGTCGACCTCGTGCTCGACAGCGGCGAGATCCACGCCCTGATGGGGCCGAACGGCT
>CAZEUW010000072.1:0-10340 GCA_964515425.1 uncultured Gemmatimonadota bacterium
ACCCGAACCGTGCGCTCCGCCGGATCCACCCAAACGCCGTCCATCGCCGAGAGGTCGATCATCAATCCGTCGTCACAGACCGCCTTCCCGGCCACGTTGTGGCCGCCGCCGCGGACGGCGGTGAGGAGCTCCTGCTCACGGGCGAACCGGACCGCGTGGATCACGTCCGCGGTCCCCGAGCAGCGGGCGACCAGCCCCGGCCGCTTGTCGATCATGCCGTTCCAGATCGTTCGGGCCTCGTCGTAGCCGGCCTCGCCCTCGACCCGTAGTGGTCCCCGCAGCCGGGAGGCGAGCCCCTCCACCGCGTCGGCGTCGAGCGTGACGCTGGCTCCGTCGAGTGTGGTGGCGGGAACGGCGGTCATGGGCTCCTCACGGGTTCGGGGGAGACAGGGACTCCCGGACGATGTCGAGAGTTCGGCGGATGATGTCCCGCGACCGAGGGTCGTCGTTCACGACGTCGAACGCGTGCTCGCCCCGACGATGGTTCATGACGTCCAGCGGGGCGTTCGCCTCCAGCGCCGCCGACACGAATGCGTCGAGACCCCGCCCGATCGGCCCGTAGCCGCTCCCGGCCCTCGCGACGACGAGTCGGGGGGTATCGCCGGAGCCCGTGAGCACCTCGATGGCGTCGAATTCGGAGACGAACGTCTCCGGCACGCCCTCCAGCCCGAGCGCCTCCAGCGTGGCCGGATCCACGACCGAGTAATAGAGGGCGACGCACTGCAGCGCTTCGGGACGCTCGCGTAGGAGGGGGGTCACGAAGACGCCGCCCGCCGAGAATGCCCACACGCACATCCGATCCGGGTCGATGGAGAGTCGTCCCGCATGCTCCCGGACGTGGTCCATAGCGTCCTCGACGTCGGTGGCCGCGGTCGGCATCCTGGCCGGCTCGGTGAAGCGATGGGTGAACGTCACCGCCGCGAGGTTCGACGCGGCGGCGAGCCGCCCGTAGGCGGTGAATTGGGCGGCGTCCTTGGCGGGTCCGGGGAGCGCGCCCGTGGGACCGCCGTGGACGAACAGGACGACGGGGAGTCGCGCGGCCGATTCACGCTCTGCGGGGAGGTAGACATCCATCAGGAGCTCTTGCCCACCCACACGCTTGTAGACGCGATCCCGCTTCACCTCGATCCTCGCTGCCTCGGGAACGGGGACGACCACGGGCCGCTCGTAGAGGCTCTCCTGGGCGTGGGCCCCACCTGCCGCCACGAGGAGCGCCGACAGGACGGCGATGGCGAGAGCGAACGGAGGGTCAGGTGGAGTGGCGCTGCGCATCGCGTCCTCTACAGCGTGAGGGACGGAGTGCGGGCGATCGCGCTCATCCGGGCCTCCCGATCGGGGCATTCAGAGTAGGGGCAGCAGCGCGGCGCCGATCACGTCGGCCACGTGGGCGGAGTAGTCCGCCCAGGCGTCGCTCCGCTGCCAGAAGTACTTCGAGGCGTTCGCGACGAGCACGGCCATCCCGCCCCAGTAGGCGGGGTGCACGCGCCCTCGCCGCCATCGGTCGTGGCCCACCGCGACGAAGGCAGGCACGAGGGGGGCGATCGCGAGGGCCGCGTAAAAGGCTGGCGTCGGCTCGGCGACGAGGAGCATCAGCCGGGCGGTCGGTGCAGCCAGCAGGGCCACCGTCGCCAGGATCATCAGCCGCTTGTGGGCCTCGGGCCGGTCGGTGAGCATGAGCCCCGCGCCGGCCAGGAGGACGAAGGCCACGAGGTCGAGGAGCGGTATGGGGAGATGTTCCAGGAATTGCGCCAGCGACCCGAAGTCGCGTCCAACCCCCGGCGCGGCGTGACCGAAGCTGACGGCCAGCCCCGCCGTCACGAGCACCAGCCCCCATCCCGCTCCGAGCGTCCTCCCGAGCGTCATGTGCAGGTCGGTCCGGCCCCGGTAGACGAGGGTGGCCTGGGTGACGAACAGGGCCATCCAGGCCGTGAACACGATCCCGTGGAAGTGGAGCAGCGGGTGGAGCTCGAGTGTCCCGGAGAAGAGCGGCCCCCAGTAGGAGGACCAGAAGCCCGCGACGGCGATCGCGGCCATCGCGGTGGCCAGCCCGAGCCAGATGGCCCGGCCCTTCGGGGCGACGGGAGCTTTCGACGCGGTGGCCACGGTCACCCGGCGGGAGAGGAGCCCGGACGATTCACCTGCAGCGCGGCCACGCAGCTGATGTCGTGGCCTCCCCGCCCCTCTTCGACGCCCGCCTCGAAGGTCTCACGGTCGCCGCCGTAGACGACGTACATCTCGTCGGTGCCCACGGCGTGCGGATAGGAGAAGACGGTGCCGTCGAGGTAGTCGCCGCCGGCGTCGGCGACCGCCTCCGCGAGAGAACGCGCCGCATCCGGCGTCCCGGAGCGCCTCGACCATCGCGCTTCCCATCCTTCCGCAGCCGATCATCGAGACGTCGGTCATCGTTCTACGCCCTTCACGGATCGCACGGCCAGGGAGTGGCTCATTCCACGATGAAGGTCTTCGCCATGCCCTTCTCGGCAGTGGCGTCGGAGATCCACGCGTAGCGGTCCGGTTCCAGGTCCGCCGTCACGTACGCCGTCCGCCCGGCCGGGGCCGCGTGGGCGCCGCCCAGTAGTGGTACAGGAGCCGGGTCCCTGAACGCGCCCGCTGTCCACTTGGCCACCTCGTCCAGGGTGGTGCTGCCGGTGAGTCGAACCAAGTGCAGGTCCTGATAGGGGGACTCGCCGGCCGCGGAACGCTTCCCGAAGTGAAGGGCGAAGGTGCGTCGGCCAGCCGGAACGGTGTCGGCCATCTCGATCGTGTAGTGGTTCACCATGATCTCGACGTCGGCGGGTGGAGGGCGACGGGATTCCATTGTCTCCGTCACCACCAACGGCCGGCGCATTCCGACCTCCCAGTGCAGCATCGGCCTCTCGAATGCCTCGGACCGTGCGGTCACCACGAAGCACTTCATGTAGTAGTGGCCGGGCTCGAGCTTCACCGTCGTCTGGGCAGTGATGCCCGGGGACGTGAGCCCCACCCCGTTGCCCACCGTCATCTCGTCGACCCATTCGGGCTCGACCCGGCGCCGTCCGGCGACCATCGAGTCGACGCCGATCTCACCTGCCAGGAATGCTGACGAGATGCTGTCTGCGGGGCGGAGGTGCTGACGCCGGAGGTCCTCGTATGTCTTGCCGGATGGGAAGCCCAGCAGATCGAACACGTGGAGCTCCTCCCCCCGATTCTCGAACCGGAACGTCACCCATCCGGAAGGGATCGATTCGGGGGCCACGAAGGCGTAGTCCACGGCCGTCACCTCCACGACGGGAGGTGCCTCCTCCTGGGCGGCGAGCCCCGCTGTCCCGTGGAGCGCGAGCAGGAGCACGACCCCTGCCGCCCACCTGGCTCGGGTCCGTCGCACCGTCAACGTTCGCTCGTGGTCCGGCTCGCCGTCTCCCGGCCCTCCTCGGCCGGCAGCACCTCGAACAGGGCCGACATCCCCTCCTCGAAGTGGAAGTCCACGTGGCAGTGGTAGAGCCACCGGCCCGGATTGTCCGGCACCATGTCGGCTACGGTCATCATCATCGGGCCGAGCTCGATCATGTCCGTTCGCTTGCCGTCGACCAGCACCGTCTGGCCGTGCCAGTGGACCGTGTGGATGTCGACGAAGTTGGTGCCGCTGAACACGTACCAGCGCACCCGCTCCCCCTCCCGCATCGTCATTACGGGCATGTTGGCGTGGATGAAACCGTTGATCGACGACATGGTGTTGCTGAAGTTGAACTGCGGTTGGGCGGTGGCGCTGTCCACCGGGAGGTCGGTGTGGCGGCGGATGTTCTCGGGGATCAGCCAGCTGTCGTGCTCGGCCACGGTCTCGAACAGCGTCACGAACTCCCGGTCCACGTCCTTCGGCGCCCCGTCTGAGCCGGCCATCCCCCGCCGGGTCACGATCATCGGCCCGACCAGGCCGGTGGCGATGTCCTCGTCCTCGTGGACGTGGGAGTGGTACATCCAGAGCACCGAGCTCGGATCCTCGGGGCCGGGACCGGCCCGCTCCGGCACCGGCCAGACGTAGGTGTGGGTCTCGCCCGGCGGCACCGCGTCGTCGGTCTCCGGGCCCTTCGGCGTGCCGTCCCGGTAAGCCTTCCCCTCGCTGTGCTTCTCGTAGAAGACGCCGTGGGGGTGCATCGAATAGGGGCGGTCCGCCTTGTTCCGGAAGACCACCTTGATCGTGTCGCCGACCTCGGCCCGGAGCAGGGGCCCCAGGAAGCCCAGGTGCTCCCACTCGGGCGGCCGCTCCACCCGCTCGGTGAAGGTCGAGTCCGTGTACGCGCGGTAGAGCACCTTCCGGTACTCGTCCCCGATGCCCTCGCTCACGGCCTCCAGGCCCGGCGCGTAGTCGCCCTCCACAGCGTTGTAGTAGCGATGGAGGTCGGAGGTCGGCTCGCCCGGCACACGCATCGCCGTGTCGAAGGACACTCCGTACAGCCGGTCCACGTCACCGGGCGCGTAATCCCAGGTGACGCGCTCGGCCGCCACGTGGTAGGTCCGGGTCGTGGTCTCGTCGGGATGGGGCCGTTCATCGGACCCATCGTCTGGCGCCGGAGCCACCGCCTCCCCCCCGTCGGCCGTGGGCGGTCCCGTCTGCTGAGGTGCCGCCGGCGCGGGCGAAGCGAGCAAACAGCAGAGGAGAATGGAGAGAGAGGCGAGTGCAGGGTGCGTGCGTCGGGTCGTTCGCATCGCCGTCTCCGGGGCGAAAGACGCGGAGTGCGGGCGATCGAGCCGATCCTGCGAACAGAAGGCCCTACGAATATGGTGTTCTACGTACGTCCGCAAACAGGATGCGGGACGCGTACGGGTTCCCGAGTACACCCGTCGGCTCGGCGGCGGCCGGACTCCCTTCGAAGCTGGCTCCCACCCGATTACGTTCAGCTCGATACGTTCGCAGCGCCCGGTGTCTCCGGCCCGGTGCACCATGAAGACGCTCTTCCAGGAGCTGAAGCGGCGAAACGTCTGGCGGGTGGCGGCGACCTACGCCGTCGTGGCCTTTTTCACCCTCCAGGCGGCCAGGCTCGTCTTCCCGGCCACCACGCTGGAGGGGCTCTACGACACGCTGGTGGTGCTGGCCTTCGTGGGCTTCCCGATCGCCGTGGTCATCGCCTGGGCGTTCGAGCTCACGCCGGAGGGGGTGCGCCGGACGCCGGAGGAGAAACACCGTGCCGAGGCGGCGGAGAGACCTGGGCCGTACGGGTCGGGCCCGTCCCTCGCGCTCGGTGCGCTGGTCGGCCTCGGGCTGCTGGCCGCGGCGGGTGCGGGCACCTGGTACCTGGTCGGCGCCGGCGGCGATCCCGTCCCCGAGGTCACCGACCGCTCGATCGCCGTGCTTCCGTTCGAGACCCTCGGGGACACGACGTCCACCGTCTTCACCGAAGGGTTGCACAACGACCTCATCACGCGCCTCCAGCGCGTCTCGGACCTCACGGTCAAGGCCCGCCCTTCGGTGATGCGCTACGAGGGCACCGACGAGCCGCTGTCCACCGTGTCCGAGGAGCTGGGCGCCCGCTGGCTCGTGACGGCCGCCGTCCAGTCCGCCGGTGGACAGGTTCAGGTCAACCCCCGGCTCGTCGACCCCCGTACGGGCTCGGAGCGCTGGTCGGCGAGCTATCGGCGCGCGCTCGCCGGCGACGAGCTCTTCGCCCTGCAGGAGGAGATCACCCGCCAGATCGCGGGGGCGCTCGAGGCGGAGCTCTCCTCGGGCGAGGACGAGCGCCTGGAGGCCCGGCCTACCGAGGACCTGGAGGCCTACCGGCTCTACGTGCGGGGCCGCCGGCAGCTGGCGCAGCGCAGCGGGAGCGGGATCGACCACGTCGAGCGGGCCGTCCGCGCCTTCCAGCGGGCGATCGAGCGGGACTCCGGCTTCGCGCTCGCCTGGACGGGGCTGGCCGACGCGGCGGGCGCCATGCCGCCCGCCTGGCACGATCTCGCGACCGCGGACTCGCTGGTCACCCCCGAGGTGGAGCAGGCGTTCGCGGCGCGCCGGGCCCTGGAGCTCGACCCGGATCTGGCAGAGGCCCACGCCTCGCTCGGCCTCGTGCACCTGCGGAACCGGAACGCGCCGCCCGCCCGTGAGGAGCTCGAGCGCGCGGTCGAGCTCAAGCCGAGCTACTGGGAGGCCCACTACTGGCTCGGGGAGCTGTACCTGAAGGTCGGCCGCCCCGAGCGGGCGCTGGAGCACCTCCGTACCGCCGTAGAGCTGAACCCCCGACACGCGCTCGCCCGCCACTGGCTGTACGACGTCTACAACATGACGGGACGGGCGGAGAGGAGCCTCGAGGAGGCCCGCCGCCAGGAGGCGATGGGGCTGGAGCGGACGAGCGCGATCGGGGGGCAGATACGGGCCCTCGTGAGCCTGGGACGGCTCGAGGAGGCGCGCGGCATGCTCGAGGAGCAACTGGCCGAGCGCCCGGACTCGACGACCTGGGGCGGATGGCTCGGCGCTTACCTGGTCGAGGTCCTGGCGGCGCAGGGCGACACGGTGCGGGCCCGGCGGGTGCTGGACGAGCTCCGGGGCGCGGACGCGGAGCCGCAGATCCTGGCATGGGCCTACATCGGCCTCGGCGAGACCGACCGGGCCCTCGAGCAGTTCGACCGGCTCGACGAGCAGGACTGGGGCGAGATCGCCACCGGCGGCGTCCTGCGCGCCATGGCGAGCCGCGACTCCACGCTCCGGGACGATCCACGCTACCGCCGGCTGGTCGCGGAGTCCTATCGCGCCTGGGGTCTGAGCGCCGACGGTCGCTTTCCCTCGGAGATCGACGGCTGACCTCGACCTCCGCTCTGCCCGGTCCGGACACGACGAATCATCGTGATTCGCCGGTTCTCCCTCCCCCGCTCCTGCGCCGCCGCGAAGGCGGCGGCGAACTGCCGCCGCCTCCCGACGGGAGCTCTCACGCCACCCTGCGGACCTGGAGGTCCACCGGGCGCTGGAGCGTGTCGAACACGGGCGAGTGGGACTTGGCGATCTCGACCAGCTCGTCGAGCTGCTCGGGCGTGCCGTCGCCCTCGATCCGGACGTCGATCCGGATCTGCTGATAGCCCGGGTCCACCTCGTCCGAGACGCCGAGCAGGCCCCTCAGGTCGATGTCGCCCTCGAACTCGGTCTCGACCTTCGTGAGCTCGATGCCCATGGCCGCGGCGTAGTAGACCATCGTGGTGGTCACGCAGCCGGCCAGCGCGTGGAGGACGTACTCCACGGGGTTCGGGCCCCGGTTCTGGCCGAGCAGCACGGGCGGCTCGTCGTTGTCGAACACGAAGGCCACCTTGCGGCTGTCGTCCTCGCGGCCGGCGGCGTAGAAGCCCTGGATCTCGGACCGGTTCAGGCCGCCGTCGTACCAGCGGTTGCGGTTGCGCCACCGGCTCCTGCCGAGGGACGGGTCGGCCTTCATGGCCTCGATCGTCTCGCGCAGCGCCGGCACGTCCACGCCGTTCAGGTGGGTGCGGGTCGTCGTCGTCGCGCTCATCGTACTCCTCCTCGTCTTCTCGTGGGTGGGGATCGCTCCCCGTATCGCGCCGGCCCGATGCCGGTCGCTCTCACTTCCCCACGAGGCAGGTACGGGGCCGGCGTTGCCGAAACGAGGAAGTTGTTGGTGTGCAGGAGGATACGGGGAGCGTGGCCACGGAGTCGGTGGTCGCGAGAATCCACGAATCGCGAGATGTCGCGACCCACAGCGCCCTGGAAAGCGCGAGATGTCGCGACGGCGAGGGGTCAGCCGGCCCGGGGCCGCTCCACGCCCAGGGCCTTCATCCGCGAGCGGAAGGTGGAGGGAGGGATCCCGATCCGCTCCGCGGCGCCGCCCTCGCCCGAGACCTTCCCGCCCGACGCCTCGAGGGCCCGCACCAGATTCTCCCGCTCCAGGGCCCGCAGCTCCTCCTCCGTGAGCACGCGGGAGGGTCGCCCCGGACCGGGGCGATCCGAGCCGACATCGGGAGCGGGGTCGCGGGATTCGCCGCCCGTGTCCGTCCCGTCGAGCGGCGGCCGCGAGGTCGGCGGCAGGAAGCGCCGGATCTCCAGGCGCTCGTCCACCGCCGTGATCACCGCGCGCTCCACCACGTTCTGCAGCTCCCGCACGTTGCCCGGCCATCGATAGCCGCGCAGCGCCCGCTCGTCGTCCGCGTCGAGCCGGGGTGGAGGACGGCCGTAGCGCCGGGCGGCACGCTCGGCGAAGGTTCGGGCGAGCAGGACGACGTCGTCGCCGCGCTCCCTGAGAGGGGGGAGCTCGAGCGGGAAGACCGCCAGCCGGTAGAGGAGATCCTCCCGGAAGCGGCCCGCCTCGGATTCGTGGGCGAGGTCCCGGTTGGTCGCCGCCACGATCCGCACGTCGACCCGGCGTGTCTCGGAGCTGCCCACCAGCTCGAACTCGCCCTCCTGCAGGACGCGCAGCAGCTTCGCCTGCAGGTCGGGGGGGAGCTCCCCCACCTCGTCGAGGAAGATCGTGCCCCCGTCGGCGAGCGCGAACCGGCCGTCCCGGGAGCGCGTGGCCCCCGTGAAGGCGCCCTTCACGTGGCCGAAGAACTCGCTCTCCATGAGCGAAGCGGGTATAGAGGCGCAGTTCACGCGGACGAGACGCTCCTCCGCGCGGGAGCTCGCCGCGTGGACGGCGCGGGCGAACAGCTCCTTGCCGGTGCCGGTCTCCCCGGTCAGCAGCACGGTGGCGTCGGTCGGCGCGACCCGGGCGACCTCGCCGAGCGCCCGCCGGATCGCGTCGCTCCGGCCGAGGATCGCGCCGTCGCCCTGCAGCTCGGCGATCTCCTCCTCGAGCATCGACGCTCGGGAGCTCAGCCGTCGAATCGTCGCTTCCGCGTCGAGGCGGTCCTGGACGTCGCGGAGGACCAGGGTGAGGTGGGGTCGGCCGTCGACCTCGTAGCGGGAGAGGGTGGCCTCCACCCGGAACGCGGCACCGTCGTCCCGCAGCGCCTCCAGGCCTCCCGGCACCCACAGGTGCCGCCGTCCCTCGGGTCGGTCGCCCAGCTCGAGGGCGAGGTCGCGCAGGCGCGTCCGGCTCTCGTCGGGGAAGAGCCGTTCGATCCCCCCACCCACGAGCCGGGTCAGCGGCGTGCGGAAGAGCTCGCCGGCGGACGGGTTGGCTCGCGTCACGTGCAGCGAGGCGTCCAGCTCCAGGATCGCATCCATGGTGCTGTCCAGAAGCCGGGCCAGCTTCTCCTCCCGCTCGCGCAGGTCGTTCTCGGCACGCAGGCGCAGCAGCTCGGCAGTGGCGCGGTGCGCGAAGATGCGAAGCACCGCCATTCCGCCGGGCTCCTCCTCCATGGGCTCGGTGTCGAGCACCGCGAGGTTCCCGAGCACCTCGCCGTCCTCGGTCACCAACGGCACGCTCGCGTAGCTGACCGCGTCGAGCTCGGCGAGGTCGGGGTCGTCGGGGAAGAGCTCCACCACGCGATCGGACACGAGCAGCTCCCGCGCCTCGCCCACGACCGATTCGCACGGGGTGCCCGGGAGCGCGTACTCGTAGCCCTCGACGTAGCCGTCCACGAGCCAGAAGGCGAGCGCCTTCAGCCGTTCCCGATCCGCGCTGTATTCGGTGATCCAGGCGCCCGCCACGTCGAGGGCGCGGGCGACGTTGCGGACGAGCGCCCGGAAGAACGCCTCGCCGGTCGCGCCGGCGGTCCCTTCCACGAGTGCTCGCAGCACGGCGTCGTCGGAGGTACGCTCGCGGCCGTCGGAGGTGTGGGCCATGGGGTGCTCCCGAACGCGGATGCAGGAGAACACTGGAAACTGCACGCGAAATATCGCGACCCCGGCTCGTCGCCGCTACGAACCCTCGATTCCGTCCGGCTCGCTCCCCGTCGGAGGCGGCTCCCAGACACCGCCGGGCCTGGGCCGGTCACCCCGTGAGACCCTCCACGAATCCCCCGACGCCATAAGCGACGGCCGCGGCCAGCGATCCCACCGCCAGCATCTCGACGCCGCCCCGCCACCACCGGACGTCGGTGACCATCGAGCGCGCGGCCCCCACGGCGAACAGGGTGGCCAGGGTGAGGACGACGGCCACCGGGAACGGATCCGCGTCCGCGAAGGCCACGTAGCTCAGGAGCGGGACGACGCCGGCGACCACGAAGGCGCCGAACGTGGCGATCGAGTGCCGCGTCGGGAACGGCTCCTTCACGCCGCGCCCGGACATCCGGCGGACGGCCTCGTCGGAACGGATCGACAGGAAGTTGCTCGCGCCCATCGAGAACCCGTCCGCCAGCAGGTTGGCGAACCCGAGGATCAGGACGATGCGGACGTCGAGCTGAGCTCCGGCGACACCGGACACGACGGCGAACGTGGTGATGATGCCGTCGTTCGCGCCGTAGACCAGGTCCTTCAGGTAGTGCTGGGC
>CAZEUW010000073.1:0-10276 GCA_964515425.1 uncultured Gemmatimonadota bacterium
GGACGCACCGTCGGCGCCGGCGTCGTCACCGAGATCGTCGAGTAGGCACGCGATGGCCGACAAGGGCGACAAGATCCGGATCCGGCTCAAGGCGTTCGACCCCGCGGTGATCGACCAGACCGCGGCCGACATCGTGCGCACGGCCGAGAAGACGGGCGCCTCGGTGAGCGGGCCGATCCCGCTTCCGACCCGGCGCGAGCTCTTCACCGTGCTGAAGAGCCCGCACAAGGACAGCAAGGCGCGCGACCAGTTCGAGCTGAAGACGCACAAGAGGCTGATCGACATCCACGACTCGCGTCCGCAGACGATCGACGCGCTGACGAAGCTCGACCTCGCCGCCGGCGTGGACGTCGAGATCAAGGTGCAGAGCTGACCGATGGCCGGACTGATCGGAAGGAAGCTGGGCATGACGCAGATCTTCACCGAGGACGGTGAGGCCGTGCCGGTGACCGTCATCGAGGCGGGGCCGTGCCCCGTCGTGCAGGTGAAGACGGAGGAGACCGACGGCTATCGGGCGGTGCAGCTGGGCTTCGGGCGCGTCAAGGAGAACCGCGTGACGAAGCCCGAGGCGGGCCACGCCGCGCGGGCCGGACTCGACTACGTCCCCTCCGAGCTCGCCGAGTTCGAGCCCGAGGAGGGCGGTGAGTACGAGGCGGGCCAGCAGCTCACGGTCGAGCAGTTCAAGCCCGGCCAGCGCGTCAAGGTGAGCGGCCGCACCAAGGGCCGCGGGTTCCAGGGTCCGGTCAAGCGGCACGGCTTCGGCGGCGGGCGCGCCTCCCACGGGGGCTCGTCGGTGCTGCGGAAGCCGGGCTCGATCGGACCGGGGACCGACCCGTCCCGTGTGATCAAGGGCCGGAAGATGGCCGGCAGGATGGGCGGTCGGAAGCGGTCGGTCGAAAACCTGCTCGTCGAGAAGGTGGACGCGGAGAAGAACCTCCTCCTGGTGAGGGGGGCGGTGCCGGGTCCGAGGAACAACATCGTCTACATCCGCGGGGCGTGAGCATGGAAGCGAAGGCGTACACGGCCACCGGCGAGGCGCGATCGGAGGGTGTCGAGCTCCCCGAGCCGCTCTTCGACGGGACGGTCCACGAGGCCGCCCTCCACCAGGTCGTGACGGCCATCCGGGCCAACGATCGGCAGGGCACGGCTTCGACGAAGGACCGGAGCACGATCACCGGCGGCGGCCGCAAGCCGTGGCGGCAGAAAGGCACCGGCCGCGCCCGGCACGGATCGATCCGCTCGCCGCTCTGGCGCGGCGGCGCCGTGACCTTCGGTCCGAAGCCCCGGGACTTCGACGTCCGGGTGCCGAAGAAGGTGCGGCGGCTGGCGATCCAGTCGGCGCTGAACGCCCGCGCCCGAGAGGGGGCGCTCGTGATCGTGGAGCCGCTCGAGCTCGAGGAGCCCCGTACGAAGAGCGTGGTGGCGCTGCTGGACGGGATCGGCCGGGAGGAGCGGCGGACGATCCTCCTCACCGACGGCCTCAAGCGCACGGTCCACCTCTCCGCGCGGAACATCCCGGGCGTGGAGGTGAAGCCGTGGGGCCAGGCCTCCGCGTACGACCTGCTCAAGGCGCAGCTCGTCGTGATCGAGGAAGGGTGCTGGTCGTCCGACGGAGAGGAAGGCTGACGATGGAGCGCAACCCCGAATCGGTGGTGCTCCGTCCGGTCATCACCGAGAAGAGCTCGGAGCTGCAGTACGAGGAGAACCAGTACACGTTCGAGGTGGCTCCCGACGCCAACAAGCCGATGATCCGCGAGGCCGTACAGCAGCTGTTCGACGTTCGCGTCGTGGACGTGCGCACGATGAACATGCACGGGAAGCGGCGCCGCGTGAGGGGACGCTGGCAGATGGGCCGTCCGAAGGGTTGGAAGAAGGCGATCGTGACGCTCGCGGAGGGCGACATGATCGACATCTACGAAGGAGCGTAGCAGCCATGCCGATCAAGAAGTTCCGGCCGGTCACCTCGAGCCGACGTTTCCGCTCGGTCTCCGCGTTCGACGAGATCACGCGGTCCGAGTCGGAGCGTTCGCTGACCGAGCAGGGCAGCTCGAGCTCCGGGCGCAACCACCACGGCCACATCACCTCGCGGCGCCGGGGCGGCGGTCACAAGCGCCGGTTCCGGCGGGTCGACTTCCGCCGGGAGAAGGAGGGCGTGCCGGGCCGGGTGGCCGAGATCGAATACGATCCGAACCGCTCGGCCCGTATCGCGTTGATCCACTACGTGGACGGCGAGAAGCGGTACATCCTGCACCCGCGCGGCCTCGAGGTCGGCGACGAGATCGTCGCCGGATCGGGGGTCGAAGTGAGGACGGGCAACGCCCTCCCGCTGGGGGAGGTTCCCCTCGGGACCACGGTCCACGCGGTCGAGATGGTGCCCGGCAAGGGCGCCCAGCTCGCCCGGTCGGCGGGAGCGGCCGTACAGGTCGTGGCCAAGGAGGGGGACATGGTGTCCCTCAAGCTCCCGAGCACCGAGGTGCGGATGGTGCCGGCCTCGTGCCGGGCCACGGTCGGTCAGGTCGGCAACGTGGACCACGAGCTCGTGGTCCAGGGCAAGGCGGGCCGCGCGCGCTGGAAGGGACGCCGGCCCCGCGTGCGAGGCGTGGCCATGAACCCCGTCGACCACCCCCTCGGGGGCGGCGAGGGCAGGACGTCGGGCGGGCGCCCGCCGGTCTCGCCCTGGGGCAAGCGGGACGGACTCAAGACCCGCAAGCGCAACAAGAAGAGCGACCGCTACGTCGTCCGCGGGCGTCGCAGGGGCAAGAGCAGCGAGAGCAAGCGCGGCAAGAGCGGCACCTGATGAGCCTGTAACGGGGACACACCATGCCGAGGAGCGTCAAGAAGGGACCTTACATCGACGAGAAGCTCCTGATGAAGGTCCAGAAGATGAACAAGTCGGGCGAGAAGAAGGTCGTGAAGACCTGGTCTCGCGCCTCGACGATCAGCCCGGAGTTCGTGGGACACACCATCGCGGTGCACAACGGGAACAAGTTCATCCCGGTGTACATCACCGAGAACATGGTGGGGCACAAGCTCGGCGAGTTCGCCCCGACCCGGCTCTTCCGTAGCCACGGGGGCCGGATGGCGGCGGACCGCAGGGTGGCGCTGTGAGTGGTCCGGACTTCTGAGGCGGGGGGAGGCACGATGAACGCGCGAGCCATCGCCAGAGGCGTCCGAATGTCCCCCCGCAAGATGCGGCTCGTCGTGGACGAGATCCGCGGCAAGGGGGTCAACGAAGCCTACGGCATCCTGAAGTTCTCGAAGAAGGCGGCCGCCGAGCCGATCGACAAGTGCCTCCGGTCGGCCGTCGCCAACGCGGTCTACCAGGCGGACGACGCCGGCGACGTGCTCGACGTGGACGAGCTGATCGTCCGCGAGGCGTACGTGGACGAGGGCCCGACCCTGAAGCGATGGCGCGCGCGGGCCTTCGGCCGGGCGACGCCGATCCACAAGCGATCGAGCCACGTGACCATCGTGGTCGACACCGAGGAGTGAGCGTGGGACAGAAGACACATCCGTACGGTTTCCGTCTGGGCCAGATCAAGAACTGGAAGTCGCGCTGGTACGCCGAAGGCGACTTTCCGGAACTGCTGGCCGAGGACGAGAAGCTGCGCAAGTACCTGCACGCTCGGCTCGACCACGCGGCGGTCTCGACGGTCGGGATCGAGCGGAAGCCGTCGAAGATCGTGGTGAACATCCACACGGGCCGTCCGGGCGTGGTGATCGGGAAGGGCGGCTCGGAGGTCGACAAGCTCCGGGACGAGCTGGCGCTCATCACCGACTCCGAGGTCTCGATCAACGTGGAGGAGGTGAAGTCGCCGGAGACCGACGCCCACCTGGTGGCCGACAACATCGTCCACCAGCTCGAGCAGCGCATCAGCTTCCGTCGCGCGATGCGCCGTGCGGTGCAGAACGCGCGGCGCGCCGGCGCCGAGGGCATCCGGATCCAGTGCGGCGGCAGGCTGGGCGGCGGCGAGATCGCGCGCACGGAGGGCTACCACGAGGGTCGGGTCCCCCTGCACACGATGCGGGCGGACATCGACTTCGCACGGAAGACCGCCAAGACGACGTTCGGCACCATCGGGGTGAAGGTCTGGATCTTCCACGGCGAGGTCGTGGAGGATCGACGCGGTCAGACCTACACCGCCGGCGGGCGCCGCTGAACGAGAGCCACGGGACGGTAGGAAACCATGCTGCAGCCGAGTCGAGTCAAGCACCGGAAGGTGCACAAGGGCCGCCTGAAGGGGATGGCGACGAGGGGCAACTCCGTCGCGTTCGGTGACTTCGGGCTCCAGACGCTGGAGCCTCACCGGATCACCGCGCGGCAGATCGAGGCCGCGCGTGTGGCGATGACCCGCCACATGAAGCGCGGCGGCAAGGTGTGGATCCGGATCTTCCCCGACAAGCCGGTCACCAAGAAGCCCGCCGAAGTGCGGATGGGGAAGGGGAAGGGCAACCCGGAGATGTGGGTGGCCCCGGTCCGACCCGGCCGCATCCTGTTCGAGATCGAGGGCGTGGAGCGGGACGTGGCGAAGCGGGCGATGGAGCTCGCGTCGGCCAAGCTCCCCGTGCGGACGAAGATGGTGGCGCGGGACTCGATCTGATGCGGGCCGACGAGGTGCGCGAGCTGACCGAGGCCGAGCTCGACGAGGAGATCGCCAACGCCGAGCAGGAGGTGTTCCGCCTCCGCTACCGGAAGGCGTACCAGGAGCTGGAGAATCCGACGCTGATCAGGAACCGTCGCCGGGACCTGGCGCGGATGAAGACGATCCGCCGGGAGCGGGAGCTCGCGGCGGCCGAGACGGAAGACGAGGAGCGGGGACCGGGCGATGAGTGAAGTGAGCGGAGAGGCGCCGCCGGCGGAGAGCACGGCGCGGACGAAGCGCCGGAAGGGGACCGTGGTGAGCGACGCCATGGACAAGACCGTGGTGGTCTCGGTGGAGCGGCAGTTCGCCCATCCACTCTACACCAAGCGGATCACCCGCCACTCGAAGTTCCACGCGCACGACGAGGAGAACGAGTACCGCGAGGGGGACGTGGTCCGGATCGAGGAGACCCGGCCGCTCTCGAAGAAGAAGCGATGGCGGGTCGTCGAGCTCGTCGAGCGGCCGGAGTAGGGGAGCGGCGATGATCCAGCAGGAATCCGACCTCCGGATCGCGGACAACTCGGGCGCGCGACGCGCCCGGTGCATCCGCGTGCTCGGCGGCTCGAAGCGGCGCTACGCCAGCCTGGGCGACGTCATCGTGGTCGCGGTGAAGGACGCGATCCCGGGCGGCCAGGTGAAGAAGGGCGACGTCGCGCGGGCCGTCGTGGTCCGCACCAGCCGCGAGAACCGCCGGTCCGACGGCAGCTACATCAAGTTCGACGAGAACGCCGCGGTGCTCATCAACGAGATCGGCGAGCCGCGCGCGACCCGGATCTTCGGGCCGGTGGCCCGCGAGCTCCGGGAGAAGAGCTTCATGAAGATCGTGTCGCTGGCTCCGGAGGTCATCTGACGGATGTCGCAGAACAAGCTCCACGTCCGCAAGGGCGACCGGGTGAAAGTCATCTCGGGCAACTACAAGGGCGCCACCGGGCAGGTGCTGCGCACCGAGCCCTCGCGGCGCCGCGTGGTCGTCGACGGCGTGAACATGCGCAAGCGTCACCAGGCGCCCACGCGGGAGAACCCCGAGGGCGGAATCATGACGTTCGAACAGCCGATCGACGTCTCCAACGTGATGCTGGTGTGCCCGCACTGCGACGAGCCCTCGCGCACCGGCCGCAAGCGGGACGCGGAGGGCGACGTGGAGCGGCTCTGCAAGCGCTGCGGCAACCCGATTCCGACGAGCTGACCGAGAGCTGGGAACGATGGCGACGACGGAGACGAAGACGAAGCCGAGGCTCCAGGAGCACTACGAGTCGCACGTGCGCGAGCAGCTCCGGGACACCTTCGGGTTCGAGAACCCGATGGAGATCCCGCGGCTCGACAAGATCGTGGTCAACGTCGGGCTCGGGGAGGCCAAGGAGAACCCGAAGCTGCTCGAGTCGGCGCGCGAGGAGCTGGCCGCGATCACCGGCCAGCGGCCCGTCGTGATGCGTGCGCGGAAGTCGATCTCGAACTTCGACCTCCGGCAGGGCGACCCCGTCGGCGTGAAGGCGACGCTTCGGCAGTCGCGCATGTACGAGTTCCTGGACCGGTTCGTCAGCACGGCCGTGCCGAGGATCCGCGACTTCCGCGGCTTCAACAGCCGCTCGTTCGACGGACGCGGCAACTACACGGTCGGCCTCGAGGAGCAGATGGTGTTCCCCGAGGTGGACGTGGACGAGGTGGTCAAGGTGTACGGGATGAACATCACGATGGTGACGACGACCGACAAGGACGACGAGGCGCTGGTGCTGCTGCGGGAGATGGGTGTTCCCTTCCGCGGCGAGACGCCGGCGGTGGTCTGACGGAAGACAAGGGAGAGGCGAGAGAGGGACCATGGCGAGAAAAGCACTGATCGAGAAGTCCGAGGGCGAGCAGAAGTACAGCACGCGAGGGGTGAACCGCTGCAACCGCTGCGGTCGCGCGCGCGCCTACATGCGCAAGTTCGGCCTGTGCCGGCTGTGCTTCCGGGAGAAAGCCCTCGACGGCGAGATCCCCGGCGTCCGCAAGGCGAGCTGGTAGCCCGATGACGCTGAACGATCCCGTGGCGGACATGCTCACGCGCGTCCGGAACGCGCAGCAGGCGGGGCACCGCCGCGTGGACATGCCGATCTCGAAGCTGAAGGTCCAGATAGCGCGCATCCTGGCGGAGAACCACTTCATCCAGGCCTTCAAGGTGCTGGACGACGGCCACCACGGCGTGCTGAGGCTCTACCTGAAGTACACGGACGAGGATCGGCCGGTGATCCGCTCGCTGGAGCGGGTCTCGAAGCCCGGCCGGCGCGAATACGTGGGCAAGGACGGCATCCCGAGGGTCCGGGCCGGGATGGGGATCGCGATCCTCTCGACCTCCCGCGGCGTGCTGACCGACCGGGAAGCGCGCGCGGAGGGCGTCGGAGGCGAGGTCCTGGCCCACGTCTACTGATTCGGAGGAGCGGAGCACGATGTCACGAATCGGAAAGCAGCCCGTCACGATCCCCGAGGGGGTGACGGTGCGGGTGGACGGTCGGCGCGTGAGCGTCGAGGGCCCGAACGGCGAGACCGCCGAGACGTTCCATACGGACATGGAGGTCGAGGTCTCCGACGGCGAAGTCGTCGTCCGCCGACCCACCGACCAACCCCGCCACCGTGCGCTGCACGGGCTCACGCGGAGCCTCGTGGCCAACATGGTCGAGGGCGTCACCGAGGGGTTCCAGCGGTCGCTCGAGATCCGCGGCGTCGGTTACCGGGCCGCGAAGAAGGGGCGGAACGTCGAGCTGAACCTCGGGTTCAGCCATCCCGTCCTCTACGAAGTGCCCGACGGCATCGAGGTCGAGGTGGAGAATCCGACCCTCCTCCACGTGCGTGGAGCGAACAAGCAGCTGGTGGGCGAGGTCGCGGCCGAGATACGGTCGATCCGCCCGCCGGAGCCTTACAAGGGCAAGGGCGTCCGGTACCTGGACGAGCAGGTGCGGCGCAAGGCGGGCAAGGCCGCGGTCGCTGGCGCCGGTGCCGGCGCCGGCGCGAACATGTGATCGACCGGATCCGAACGAGCGCAGGGACGGAGGCAGCGCGACGATGGTGAGGGACAAGGCGACGGAGCGGCGGCTGCGCAGGGCGCGCCGGCACGCCCGTATCCAGCGGAAGGTGCGCGGCACCGCGGACCGTCCACGGCTCGTCGTGGCGCGGAGCCTCCGGCACATCGAGGGACAGGTCGTGGACGACGACCGCGGCGTGACGATCACCGGCTTCTCGACGCGCAGCGGGGGGCTGGACGACGTCCTGCCGGAGGAGATGGACGGCAAGGTGGCCGAGAGCTTCGCGGCCGGGAAGCTGCTGGCGGCGCGGGCGCTGGAGCGGGGGATCGAGGAGGTCGTCTTCGACCGCGCCGGCTATCCGTATCACGGTCGCGTGAAGGCGTTCGCCGAGGGCGCGCGCGAGGGAGGACTGGAGTTCTGATGTCGAGCGATCAGCGGCAACGGGTGAACAGAGCGTAGAGATGGCGGCGAAGAGACGACGTAACGAGGGCGAGAGCCTTCGCGAGAACGTGATCGACATCAACCGGGTGTCGAAGGTCGTGAAGGGCGGGCGGCGCTTCTCCTTCACGGCCCTCGTGGCGGTCGGCGACGGTCAGGGGCGCGTCGGCACCGCGCTGGCCAAGGCCAACGAGGTCGCCGAGGCCATCCGGAAGTCGATCGACCAGGCGAGGAAGTCCATGGTGGAGGTCCCGATCACGAACGGGTCGGTGCCGCACGAGATCACGGGCGAGCTGGGCGCCGGCAAGGTGCTCCTCAAGCCCGCGGGTCCCGGCACCGGCGTGATCGCCGGCGGTCCGGTGCGCGCCGTCCTGGAGTGCGCCGGCTATCAGAACATCCTCACCAAGAGCCTGGGGTCGAACAATCCGGTGAACATGGTCCACGCCACGATGAACGGCCTCGAACGGTTGGTCACGCCCGAGCAGATCGCGCAGGAGCGGGGCGTGGACGTCGAGGAGATCCGGGAGGCGATGCGTGGCTGACGTGCTCCGGATCCGCCAGGTCAAGAGCGGCTGCAACGTGCGGCGCAACCAGCGCCGTACGCTCCGGGCGCTCGGGCTCAAGCATCATCAGGACATGGTCGAGCACGTCGACCGGCCGACGATCCGCGGCATGCTGCGGACCGTCTCGCACCTGGTAGAGGTGGAGGAGCTCGAGGGCGACGATGGCTGACGGGGAGAAGCAGGAGCACCTGGGCCTGGAGAACCTGAGTCCTCCCGAGGGCTCGCGGAAGGAGTCCATGCGAAAGGGCCGCGGTCCGGGCTCGGGCAAGGGCACGACCGCCGGCCGCGGCGACAAGGGACAGAAGGCCCGGAGCGGCGGCCAGGTGCCGATCTGGTTCGAGGGCGGACAGATGCCCCTCTACCGGCGGCTCCCCAAGCGCGGATTCCGGCCGCCCAATCGGACCGAGTACCAGATCGTGAACCTCCGTGACCTGGGCAGGGTGGAGGCCGACGAGCTCGGTCCCGCCGAGCTGGAGGAAGCCGGACTGGTGCGCGACGCCGGGGAGCGGATCAAGATCCTCGGCGACGGCGACGTCGATCGGTCGATCACCGTGCGCGCCCACGCCTTCAGCGGCTCGGCGCGCGAGAAGATCGAGGAGGCCGGGGGGACGGCCGAGGTGATCTCGTAGGATGGCGTCCTCGCAGCTCAAGGCCGCCCAGGCCATCCCCAACCTCTTCAAGGTCCCGGAGCTCAAGGAGCAGATCCTCTTCACCCTCCTCTGCCTGGCCATCTACCGGCTGGGGGCGCACATCACCACCCCGGGCGTCGACGTGATCGCCCTCCAGCAGCTGGCCGGCCAGTTCCAGGGGACGGTGTTCGGGCTGTACGACATGTTCACGGGGGGCGGCCTCCAGCGCGCCACGATCTTCGCGCTGGGAATCATGCCCTATATCTCGGCCAGCATCATGTTCCAGCTGCTGGCCGCGGTCTTCCCGACGATCGAGAAGCTCCAGAAGGAGGGCGAGGAGGGCCGGCGGAAGATCACCCAGTGGACGCGCTACACCACCGTCGGGCTCTGCGTCATGCAGGCCTACGGCTACTCCATCTTCCTCGAGTCGCAGCCCAACGCCGTGCTGGATCCGGGGTGGGCCTTCCGGATGCAGACGGTGCTGATGCTCACCACCGGCGGGGTGTTCATCATGTGGCTGGGCGAGCAGATTACCGAGCGCGGCATCGGCAACGGCATGTCCCTGCTGATCTTCTTCTCGATCCTACAGGGCTTCCCGGGAGCCGTCGTGAACACCCTGGAGCTCTACCAGGCGGGCGGGATCAGCCTGTTCAAGTTGGGCGCGCTCTGCGCCACCCTGATCGCCATCGTGGCCGGGGTGGTGGCGCTGACGATGGCGGCCCGTCGCATCCCCGTGCAGATCCCGCGGAAGGTGGTCGGCCGGGGACGGGTCCGGGAGGGCCAGAAGTCCTTCGTCCCCCTGCGGGTGAACTCGGCGGGCGTGATGCCGATCATCTTCGCGCAGTCGATCATCATCATCCCCGGCACGCTCTATACCTTCACCGGCGGCCAGGGAGCGGCGACGTCCGGCATGCAGGGCTTCCTGTACGACCTGAGCCAGATCTTCGCCGTCGGCGAGCCCTGGTACTACATCACCTATTCGATCCTCATCATCTTCTTCACCTACT
>CAZEUW010000074.1:0-10256 GCA_964515425.1 uncultured Gemmatimonadota bacterium
AGCAGTCCGCTCGTGTCCTTGTCCAGACGGTGGACGATGCCCGGCCGAGTGTCGCCGCCCAGCGTCGCGAGCCGGTCGAGCTTGGCGAGCAGCGCGTTGACCATGGTGCCGTCCGGATGGCCGGGCGCGGGGTGCACGACCATGCCGGCCGGCTTGTCGACCACGGCCAGGTGCTCGTCCTCGTGCACCACCGGGAGGGGCAGATCCTGGGGCTCCAGGTCGGGCTCCGGCCGCACGGGGACCTCGACCTCGATCTCGTCGCCCGCCTCGGGCCGGTAGCTCTTCTTGGGGACCTCGCCGTCGACTCGGACGAGGCCCTCCTCCAGGAGGTCGGCGACGCGGGAGCGGCTCAAACGAAGACGATCGGCCAGATAGCGATCCAGCCGATCGTCGACGTCCGCCTCGATGTGGAACCGCTCGCGCCTAGCCTCCCGGCTCGTCCCCATCGTGGTCTTCCCGGTAGAAGGAGACGAACAGCAGCACGGCCCCGATGCTGACCGCCATGTCGGCCACGTTGAAGACCGGCCACCGCACCGTCCCGAGGCCGACGTCCAGGAAGTCGACCACGCCCCGCTCGTAGCGGATTCGGTCGACGATGTTGCCTACGGCCCCGCCTGCCACCAGCGCCAGCGTCGTGAGGCGGAAGCGGCGGTCGGAGGGGGTCGTCCAGAACAGCCACAGCAGGATCCCCAGCGCCACCAGCGCCAGGCAGAGGAAGACGATCCGTGAGTGCTCGCCGACGTTGATGCCGAAGGCGGCGCCCGGGTTGTGCGTGTACGTGAGCCGGACGACGTCGCCGAAGACGGGGATGCTCTCGTAGAGGGTCATCCCGCGCACGACCCAGGCCTTCGTGATCAGGTCGAGCGCCAGCACGAGGCCCCCGACCCAAGCCAGCAGCGCGCTCTTCCCCTGCCGTTCCGTCTCGGCGCCCTCGCCCGTGGAAGCCGACGCCACGCTCCCCTCCGGAGCGGCGGCGTCAGCGCCCGACACCGCTCTCCTCTCGCTCCTTGCAGTCGATGCAGAGGCGCGCGTGCGGGAGCGCGTCGAGCCGCTCGAAGGCGATCTCCTCGCCGCACTCGGCGCAATAGCCGAATTCTTCGGGACTCTGGTACAGTCGCCGGAGCGCGGCGTCGATGTGGTACAGGAACCGGCCTTCCTTGCTGGCGAACAGGAACGCCTTCTCCCGCTCCATGGCGTCCGTGCCCTGGTCGGCCATGTGGAAGCTGTAGGAGGAGAGGTCGCTGTCGGCACCGTCGGCCGCGCTCGAGAACGACTCGTCGTAGTAGCCGATCTCCTTCAGGGCCCGGGCTCGCTCCTTCAGGAGCCGTTCCTCCAGGTGCTTCAGCTGGCTCTCGTCCATGATCTCCCGTTCGGTCACACCTCGAGACGTCTCACGCGCCGCCGGTGGTTCCCGCCGCCTCGGAGGCGCGGGACAGACTCACGCGCACGCGATGGCCTTCTATCTCCAGATCCCCCGAGTGTTCCGCCGGCTCCGACCCCGCGTCCTGTCCGCCGACGATCAGCGCCGGCTCCTCGCCCCGCCGGGCCAGCGTCTCCCCGGCGATGTAGGTGGCGTGCTCGCGCGCGACCCGCTCGATCTCCTCGGAGCCGGAGACGCGCAGCACGATACGGTCCTCCACCTCGAAACCGGCCTCGCGCCGCATCCGCTGGACGCGACTCACGAGCTCGCGCGCCAGCCCCTCGCGGCGGAGCTCCTCGTCGATCGTCGGGTCGAGGGCGGCCATGTAGCCCCGGCCGGTGTCGACCGCCAGGTCGCCCCGCGCCTCCTCCAGCACCTGCACGTCCCCGGGTCCGACCTCGGCCGTCCCTCCCTCGTGCTCCACCCTCACGGATTCGCCGGCGCGCAGACGGCGCGCGGCCTCGTCGCCCAGGCGCCCCACGGCCTCGGCCACGGCGGGCGTGTCGGACCCGAAGCGGGGGCCCAGCGCCCCGTAGTCCGGCTTGACCGAGAAGCGGACGATCTCGGTCCCCTCGTCGGCGTACTCGACGCGGCGCACGTTGAGCTCGTCCCGCAGAAGCTCGCGCACCTCGTCGGAGAGCCGCCGCCGCTCCGGCAGCACCACCTTCACCGTCCGGAGCGGCTGTCGCACCCTGAGCCCCGCCCGCTCCCGCGCCGCCCGCCCGAGGCCGGCCAGCTCGCGCGCGTCGGCCATCTCCCGCTCCAGGCCCGGGTCACGACGGCCGCGATCGGAGGGGAAGTCGGACAGGTGGGCCGAGGCGCCGCCCCGGAGCGCGCGGTGCAGCCAGTCCGACAGGAACGGCGCGTAGGGCGCCAGCAGCAGGGCCACCGTGCCGAGGGCCTCGTCGAGGGTCGCGAAGGCGTCGGCCGTGTCCCGGCGGGTCGCCTCCCCCGGGCGGGTCGCCCAGAAGCGGTCGCGGCTCCGCCGCACGTACCAGTTGGAGAGCTCGTCCACCACGAAGTCGGAGAGCCGCCGCGCGGCGCGTGTCGGGTCGTAGCCGTCGAGGTCCCGGCGGGAGCGCTCGGCCAGCGTGTCCAGGCGGCTGAGCAGCCAGCGGTCGAGCGCCGAGCGCTCCTCCGGAGGGCGGGGGCTCACCCGAGCGGAGGGCCCGTCGCCGTCCGCGGAGGCGCCGCTGGGCCCGTCGCCGCCGCCCCCGTCATTGCCCGCGGGCGGCAGGCCGCCCTCTCCGGGGCCCCCGTGCGCGCTCCAGCCCTCCAGCCGCGCGTACATCGCGAAGAACCGGTAGCTGTTCCGGAGCGTGTCGAAGAGCTTGCGGCCGACCTCCACCAGCCCCTCGGCGTCCCAGCGCTTCGGGAGCCAGGGGTTGCTCGACGAGACGAGGAAGAAGCGGATCGCGTCCGCCCCGTGCGCCTCCAGCGCCTCCCAGGGATCGACCGCGTTGCCCCGGGACTTCGACATCTTCCGGCCCTCGGCGTCCAGCACCAGGTCGTTCACGACCACGGCCCGGTAGGCGGGCTCGTCGAAGAGCAACGTCCCGAGCGCCAGCAGCGAGTAGAACCAGCCGCGGGTCTGGTCCACCCCCTCGGCGATGAAGTCGGCCGGGAAGTGGCGCCGGAAGTCGTCCTCGTTCTCGAAGGGGAAGTGCCACTGCGCGTAGGGCATCGAGCCCGAGTCGAACCAGGCGTCGGCCACCTGCGGGACCCGCCGCATCGTGCCCTTGCAGCCGTCCTCGGGGCACGTCCACTCGTAGCCGTCGATGTGCGGCCGGTGCGGATCGAAGTCCTCCGCCAGGCCGCCGGCCCGCTCGGCCAGCGCCTCGTAGGAGCCCAGCACCTCGCGGTGGTTCTCGTCGGCGTCGCACTCCCAGATCGGGAGCGGGGTGCCCCAGTAGCGGTCGCGCGACAGGGCCCAGTCGACGTTGTTCTCGAGCCACTCGCCCAACCTGCCCGAGCCGATCTCGGGCGGATGCCAGTCGACCGCCCGGTTGTGCTCGATCAGGCGCTCCTTGACCGCGGTCGTCTCCACGTACCAGGAGTCCATGGCCCGGTAGAGCAGCGCCGCGTCGCAGCGCCAGCAGTGGGGGTAGCTGTGCCGGTAGGTCTCGGTCCGGTAGAGCGCGCCCGCCTCGCGGAGGTGCTCCAGGATGCGGCGCTCCGTGTCCGGCTCGTTGACGTGGCGGCCCCCGAGCCCCGCCGGCACGCCCTCGACGAAGCGGCCGTCCGGCCCCACGGTGTGCTGCATCGGGAGGTCCTCGCGCCGGCCCAGCTCGAAGTCGTCCTCCCCGTACATCACCGCCGTGTGGACGACGCCGGTGCCCTCCTCCACGGTGACGAAGTCGGCGGCCATCACCGTCCAGGCGCGCTCGTGGCCCTCCGCCTCCACCGCACCCTCGAAGGGCGGCCGGTAGCGACGGCCGACCAGCTCGGTGCCGGGGAAGGCGTCGAGCACCTCCACCTCGTTCCGGAGCACCTCCTCCATCCGCTCGCGCGCCAGCACCAGCACGTCGCCCGGATCGGCCGCCGAGGTGTCGGAGGCCTCCTCGACCCGCACCCGGACGTACTCGAGCTCGGGGTGGACGGCGAGGCCGACGTTGCCGGGGAGCGTCCAGGGGGTGGTGGTCCAGCTCAGGATCGCCGCCCCGTCGGGGTCGTCCTCGAGCGGAAAGGCCACGTGCACGGCCGTGTCGTCGACCTCGCGGTAGCCCTGGGCGACCTCGTGGCTGGAGAGCCCTGTGCCGCAGCGCGGGCAGTAGGGCAGCACCCGGTGGCCCCGGTAGAGGAGCCCCTTCCGGTCGATCTCCGCCAGCGCCCACCACACCGACTCGACGTAGTCGTCCGACAGCGTCACGTACGGACGCTCGTAGTCCAGCCAGTAGCCGATCCTCCGGGAGAGGCGCTCCCACTCGTCCTTGTAGGTGAAGATGTTCTCCCGGCACACCCGGTTGAACTCGCCGATGCCGAGCTCCTCGATCTCCGGCTTGCCCGAGATGCCGAGCTCCTTCTCGGCCTCGATCTCCACCGGCAGGCCGTGGGTGTCCCAGCCGGCGATCCGGGTCACGTGATGGCCGGTCATGGTGCGGTAGCGGGCGAACAGGTCCTTCAGCGTGCGGGAGAGCACGTGGTGGACGCCCGGTCGTCCGTTGGCGGTCGGGGGACCTTCCCAGAAGACGAACGCGGCATCGCCCTCCCGCAGCGCGAGGCTCCGGGCGAAGGTGTTCTCCTCGGCCCAGCGCTCGAGGATCGCCTCCTCGAGGTCGGTGGCGCCGTCGGGGAGCTCCGGGTAGCCGCCGGGGCCGCGCTCGCTCACGCCCGCTCCGCAGCCAGCCGGGCGAGGACGCCGCGCACCAGCCCCTCGAGCGCGGGGGCCGCCTCCTCCGCCGTGGCGATGATCTCCGCCACGTCGACCGGCTCCAGCGCGTCGGGGAGCGCCATGTCCGTGACGACGCCGACGCCGAGCACCCGGAGGCCCACGTGGTTCGCCACGATGACCTCGGGCACGGTCGACATCCCCACCACGTCGGCGCCGATCGTCCGCAGCATCCGGTACTCGGCCGCCGTCTCGAGGCTCGGCCCGGTGACCGCGGCGTAGACCCCCTCGCGGACCCGGAGGCCGGCCTCCAGCGCCTCCTCCCGGGCCCAGGCCCGCAGCTCGGCGTCGTACGCCTCCGACATGTCCGGGAAGCGGGGGCCCTGCTCCTCCACGTTCGGACCGACCAGCGGGTTGTCCCCCATCAGGTTGACGTGGTCCGAGAGCAGCACGACGTCGCCCCGCTCCCAGAGCGGGTTCATGCACCCGCACGCGTTGGAGACGACCAGCGTCTCGGCGCCCAGCGCCCGGAGGACCCGGATCGGGAAGCCGACCTGGCGGAGGTCGTAGCCCTCGTACCGGTGAAAGCGACCGTCCAGCGCGGCGACCGGGAGCCCTTCCAGCCGTCCGGCCACGAAGCGGCCGGCGTGACCCTCGGCGGTCGAGACCGGGAAGCCGGGGACCTCCCCGTAGCCGAGCTCCCGACGGTCCTCGACGGCCTCCGCGAGCCCCCCGAGGCCGGTCCCCAGCACCAGGGCCGCCTCCGGCTCGGCGCCGGTCGCCTCGCGGATCGCGTCGGCGGCGCGTCGGACCTCCTCGAAGGACGTCACGCGCCGTCCTCCGCCTGATCGGGCGCGTCCTGCTGCTCGGGAGCGCCCTGCTGCTCGGCCTCGGGCCCTTCTTCCTCTCCGGGCGTCGTCTGCGCGTCCCGGAAGCGGCGACCGGAAGCGTCACGGGCCTCGCCGGTCGTCCCCGACTCCTCCTCGCGGGCCTCGCCGCCCTCGTCGTCGGGTCGGTCGGCCAGCCGGCTCTCCTCGACCTCGAGCTCGTCGGCGAAGCGCCGCAGGGTGCCCCGCATCGCCTGCAGCAGGCCGTCCCTCTTCCGCCGCAGCTCGCGGAGCTCGTCGCGGGCCGCGTCCGCCTCCCGTCGAGCCTCCCTGCGGATCTCCTCCGCCTCCGACTGCGCCTCCTTGCGGCGGAGCTCGGCGTCGCGCTCGGCCTGCTGGCGGGCCTCTTCGCGGAGCTCCTGGGCGGTCAGGAGCGCCTCGTTCAGCGCCCGCTCCCGCTCCCTGAAGTCGGCGAGCTGCTCCTCCAGCGTCTCGACGCGCGTCGCGAGGCTCCGGCGCTCCTCCTCCAGCGCCTCCAGCCGATCCGAGACCAGGTCCAGGAAGGAGTCGACCTCGTCGGCGTCGTAGCCCCTCAGGGCCCGCCGGAAGTCCTCCTTCTTCGTGCGGACGTCCAGCGGCGACAGGTCGATCATGTGCCCGGTCTCTCCCCCAGCAGGACCGTCCCCAGGCGGACCCGGGTGCTGCCCTCCTGCACGGCGATCTCGTAGTCGTTGCTCATGCCCATCGACAGCGTCCGGGCCTCGAAGCCCTCGATCCCGTCGGCGGCCGCCTCGAACGCCCGGCGCGTGCGCCGGAACGTCGCCCGCAGCAGCTCCTCGTCGTCGGTCAGTGGGGCCATCGTCATCAGCCCGCACACGTGGAGGCGGTCGAACGCGCACGCTTCCGCCAGCCGCCCCATCAGCCCCTCGCCCTCCGGATCCGTGGCGTCGAAGCCGCCCTTGCTCTCCTCGCCCGAGGCGTTCACCTGGACGAGCACGTCCAACGACGCCCGTCCCGCCTCTTCCAGCTCACGCTCCAGCTTGCGGGCGAGCCGGAGCGAGTCCAGCGATTCGAGCTCGTCGAAGAGCCGCACGGCGCGGGCCGCCTTGTTGCGCTGGAGGTGGCCGACCATGTGCCAGCGGACCCCGAGGGGTCCTACCTCCTCCCGCTTCGACTCGGCCTCGCCGACCCGGTTCTCCGCCAGCCGCCCGAAGCCGGCGTCCGCCACCGTCCGCAGCGTGTCGGCGGGATGGCCCTTGGTGACCGGCAGGATCTCCACGGGGCCGCCGTCCCGGCCCTCGGCGGCCCGGGCGATGCGATCCTGGACGTCGGAGAGCCGTTGCTGGAGCTGTTCGAGGGTCACGGTCGGGCAGTCTATCCGGCGTCTCTCGACCGAGCAACGCGCGCCGCGCGTCCCTCAACGACGAAGGGAGCCGACCCCGTCGGGGCCGGCTCCCGGTGCGTCGGTCGGGAGGCGTCGGGCGTGCGGCCCGCCGGCTCGCGCCGGCCGCCGCGCCCGGTGCGGAGCTCCCGGCTCAGTTCACGTTGAAGGTGATCTGCCGCTGGACCCAGACGCCGATCGGCTTGTCGCGGTTCATCGCCGGCCTGAACTCCATCTGCATGGCGACCTTCCGCGCTGCCGCGTCGAAGGAGTCGTAGCCGCTGGACTGGTTGACCTGCGCCTTCTCGACCTCGCCCTCCTCGGTCACGAAGAGCCACAGGGTGACCTGACCGCCCACGCCCGCGTCGCGCAGCATGGGGGGATACAGCCGCTGCAGCAGCCGCTGGATCTCGGCGTCGTTGGTCGCCCGCGGCTCGACGTCGCGGGGGATGAAGGACGGCCGGTCGCTCGGCGAGCCAGCCTTCGGGGGCGGCGGGAGCTTCTCGACCGGGTTGTCCTCGAAGGTGGTGGGCGCGATGGTCACGTCCTCGTCCACCTCCGCCTCGGCCACCCGCGGCGTCGACGGCCGCGCGATCTGCTGCGGCGGCGGCGGGATCTCCACCTGTGGAGGCAGCTCGACCGCCTCCATCTCGTCGGAGGCGGAGCCCATGTCCTCGGCCGTGAGCTGCGGGAAGAGCTGGAAGAAGGCGAAGTGGAGGGCCACGGCGGCGATCACGCCCCCGTAGAGCCAGTCGATGTAGCTCCGCTTGAAGTCGTCGTTCGCCGTATCCGTGCTCGTCTTGCCGCGTTGGTCGCTCATGGCGCTACCTCCTCGGCCGGGTCACGCGCTGCTCCAGACGCGTCGCGAAGGTGACGCGGACGGCTCCCGCCTGCTGGAGCTGCTTCGTGATCGTGTTGATCTGCTGGTACGGAATGTCGCGATCGGCCCGAACCGCCACGATCAACTCGCGGTTCTCGGCGTAGATCGGGCGCACCACCTGCCCGACGCTCTCGTACTCCACCTGCTGGTCGTTGATGTACACCTGACCCGTCTGATCGACCCACACGTGGAGGATGTTCTTGCGCTTCTCATCGATCTTCTGCGTCGCCTCGGCCTCCACCCACTCGATCTCCCGCTTCTGCTCCTTCCGGAAGACCGTCGTGACCATGAAGAAGATCAGGAGCAGGAACGCGATGTCGGCCAGCGACGAGGTCGGGATCTGCGAATCCGCACCCGACTTCCGCTCGAATCCGGCGCCGCCACTCTTCAGTCCCATCGGTTCACTCCCCGATCATCTGGAGGGAGATGCGCTCGGCGCCCGCCGTCTTCACCTCGTCCAGCACGTTGATCATATGCCGGTAGGGGGCCCCGGGGTCCGTCTTGATCGCCACGATCAGGTTCTCGTTGGCCCGGAGCTCCTGCTGGACGATGCCGTCGACCTGACGGTAGGGGACGGTCTGCTCCTGCTCGCTCTCGCCCCGCCGGATGATGACCCGGCCGTCGGTCTGGACCAGGAGGAAGAGGAGGTTCTTGGAGGCGACCTCCTGCTCCTGCTGCTCCTCGGGCAGGACGATCGGGAGCCCCTTCTCCTCGTTGAACACCGTGGTGGTGAGGAAGAAGATCAGCAGGAGGAAGGCGATGTCCGCCAGCGAGGCGGTGGGGATCTCGTCGGAGACACGTTCCTTGCGTTCCAGGATCGGCATCGTGTGTTCCCGTGCGTGGGTTCGGGAGTCAGCTCTCCATCCAGGAGCCGGATTCGCCGGACGCCGACTCGCCGCTCGACTCGCCGCCGGTGGACCCTCCCGGCTGTCCGGCACGACCGGCTCTCGCGACCTCGGCGCCCTCGACCGCCGCGTCCTGCTCGATGCGGTAGATCAGGTCGAGCACCGCCTGGGCGCCCTGCTCCATCTCGGCCACCAATCGGTCGACGCGGCTGATGAAGAAGTGGTGGGCGAGGTGGACCGGCACGGCGATGGCCAGCCCGGTCGCGGTCGTGATCAGTGCGATCTTGATACCCCCGGCCACCAGCGACGGTTCGACCTGGCCGGCCTGCTCGATCGCCCCGAAGGCGGCGATCATCCCGATCACGGTGCCGAGGAAACCCAGCATCGGCGCCACGTTCGCGATCGTCGCCAGCACCACGAGGCCCCGCTCGAGGAAGTCCAGCTCGATCGAGCCGGTGGTCGTGATCGCCGCCGCCACGTCGCCCTCGGAGTGGCGCTCGCGGATGCGGCGCAGGCCGGCGACCATGATCGCGGCCACGGGCCCGCGCGTCTCCTCGGCGACCCGCATCGCCTCTTCGAAGCGGCCCTCGCGGCCGAGGTCCTCGATCTTCTCGAGGAGGTCGGCCGACTCGCGGTGCGCGACCCAGAGGGTCCACCCCTTGGCGATCACGATGCCCACCGCGACCAGCGAGCAGAGGATGAGGGGATACATCATGAACCCGCCGTCGCGGACGAGCGTCATGAGCTGATAGGTGGCTTCTTGCTGCACCGCTACGTCCCTTCGCTCGGTCGCTGGCTACGGTGCGAACGCGGAACCGGGGGCGTCACGCTCACGCCCTCTCCCCGGAAACCGCAGGATCCATACGCGATATCGTACTGGCGGGTTCCGTCGGCGTCAATTTCGCGCGCGCGGATTCAGCCGTCCCCGGCGCCCACGGCCGACCGATTCGGGGGCTCCTCGCGCTCGATCACGCCCTCGACCATGTCCTCCTCCTCCGTCGCCTCTTCCTCCCCGACCCGCTCCAGCCGGGCCCGGAGCTGCTCCGGGGAAATGTCCCGCTCGAGCCGGCCGCGCCGCGCCAGCGAGATCTGGCTGGTCTCTTCCGAGACCACGACGACGTAGGCGTCCGTCTCCTCGGAGAGCCCCAGCGCGGCGCGATGGCGCGTGCCGAGCGAGCGTTCCTTCACCGGGTACTGGGTGAGCGGGAGGATGCAGCCGGCCGCCACGATCTGGTCGCCCCGGATGATCACGGCTCCGTCGTGGAGCGGCGAGTAGGGCGTGAAGATGGTGGTGAGCAGCTCGGAGGAGACGTCCGCCTGGAGCGCCGTGCCGTTGCTCTCGGCGTATTCGCCCAGACCCACCTCCTGCTCGATGGCGATGATCGCGCCGATCTTGGCCCGGCTCAGGCGGTCCGCGGCCTCGGCGATCTCCTCGGCCACCTCGCTCGCCTCCATCTTCGGGAAGAGCCGCCACAGCCGGCTGCGGCCGAGCCGTGCCAGCGCGTTCCTCAGCTCCGGCTGGAAGACCACGATGAGGGCGAAGGCGCCGTAGGTGAACGCCTGGGAGAGGATGTA
>CAZEUW010000075.1:0-10169 GCA_964515425.1 uncultured Gemmatimonadota bacterium
TCCCCTTCACCTTCGGCATCCCGGGCACCCACAACATCGAGCTCTACGACGCCCTGGCCGAGTCCGACGCGGTGCGGCCGGTGCTCGTCACCGACGAGCAGGGCGCCTCCTTCATGGCCGACGGCGTGTGGCGGGCCTCGGGCCGGCTCGGCTGCGTCAACGTCGTGCCGGGCGCCGGCCTCACCCACGCCCTGTCGGGGATCGCCGAGGCCTATCTGGACACGGTGCCCATGCTGGTGCTCGCGTGCGGCATCCGCCGCGACACGGATCGGTCCTACCAGCTCCACGACGTCGATCAGGCCGGCATCGCCCGCCCGGTGACGAAGGCCCAGCTCCGGCCGAGGACCGGCGCCGACGTCTACGAGACGGTCCGGCGCGCCTGCCGGCTGGCGCGGGAGGGACCGCCGGGCCCCGTCTTCGTGGAGGTCCCGGCCGAGCACTACATGCTCCGCCACGACGCGCACGACGGACCCGCCGGGTATCCGCACGGACCCCGGAACCCGGACGAGCGCCCCTCGGTGGTCCGCGATCCGCCGGGCCCGGCCCCCGACCCGGCCCTGGTCGACCGGGCCGAGGACCTGCTCGCGGCGGCCGAGCGTCCCCTGCTCTACGTCGGGCTGGGGGCGGCCGGGGCCGCCGACCGGCTGGTCGAGCTCGCCGAACGGCTGCACGCGCCGGTCTCCACGACCTTCCAGGGCAAGGGCGTCTTCCCGGAGTCCCACCCCCTGTGGCTGTGGCCGGGCTTCGGGCGCACGGCCCCGGGCTTCGTGCGGGAGATCGCGGAGGACTGCGACGCCAGCCTGGCGATCGGCTGCCGCTTCGGCGAGGTGGGCACCGGGAGTTGGAGCTTCACGCCGCCCCGGCCGCTGATCCACGTGGACATCGACCCCGGCGTCTTCGGCCGGAACTTCGACGCCGCCGTCGCGGTCCCGTCCGACGCCGACCGGTTCGTGGACGCGCTCCTGGAGCGGCTGCCCGGGGACGACCGAGCCGACGACGGCCTCCGGGACCGCATCCGCGCGGGGCACCGCGAGGTCCGGGAGGAGCAGTCGGAGGGGATCGGCGGTGACCTGGTCAGCCCCGTGCACCTCTGCCGCCGGCTGCAGGAGACGTTCGGCCAGGAGGCCGTCTACACCACCGACAGCGGCAACGGGACCTTCCTCGCCCTCGAGGCCCTCCGGCTCGACGCGCCGGGCCGGTTCCTGGCCCCGATCGACTACTCGTGCATGGGCTACTCGGTGCCCGCAGCGGTCGGAGCGAAGCTGGCGAGGCCCGACCTCCCGGTGCTGGCCCTGGCCGGCGACGGCGCCTTTCTGATGACGGGCCTCGAGCTCCTCACCGCCGCCCGCGAGGGGGCGGCCGTGGGCGTGCTGGTGCTGCGCGACCGCGAGCTCGCCCAGATCTCGCAGTTCCAGGACGTGGCCCTGAACCGCCGGACGGCGAGCGAGGTGGCCGGCTATCGGCTGCCGGAACTGTGCCGGGGCCTGGGCGTGCCGTGCCTCGAGATGGGCTCGGACGACGAGGTCGACGCCGTCCTCGGCCGTCTCCGCGAGCGGCTCCGGCAGGGCGGCCCGGTGGTCGTGGACGTAGCGGTGGACTACTCGCGCAGGACCTGGTTCACCGACGGGGTCGTGCGGACCACCCTCGGACGGATGCCGCCCGCCGAGCAGCTCCGGTTCGTCGGGCGGGCGCTCTGGCGGCGCCTCCGGGGATAGCAGCCCCCGACACGGAGCCCGGATCCGGCGGGCGTACGGCCGCCCGACGCGTCAGCCCCTCGCGGCCTCGCGGTCCTCCATCCAGTGGCACCGCTTGTACTTCCGGCCGCTCCCGCACGGGCAGGGATCGTTGCGACCGGCGGCGTCGAGCCGGGCCTCCGCGCGAGCGGCCGGACCCGCCCGCTCCTCCCGGGAGCGCTCCGGCGCGTAGCGGTCGTAGGCCTCGGCGAGCACGCGCTCGGCCAGCTCCTCGGGGGCCGATCCTTCCTCCGCGTCGGCGGTCACGGCGGCCGCGGCCCGGGCGAGTCGGACCGCGGCGGCCATCTGCTCCGGCCCCTCTCCCGGCAGCGATCCGGCCAGGCGTCCCAGCTCCGGCACCCGGTCGAGGGCGTCCAGCACCGCGTCCTCGCGGCTGTCGGCCTCCCGGCAGGCCGCCTCGAGCTCGTCCAGCAGCTCTTCTGCGCGCTCGGGCGGGAGCCCGGCTTCGGCCAGCACCCCGGCCACGGCGGCGGTGCGGCGGAGCGACTCGGGGGGCACCCGCCCGCCCGCGCCACAGCCCGGACACGGAACGGGCACGGCGAAGGCGTTGTCCGACTCCGGGGAGCGCGCCGCGAGCGGCGACGGGTAGACGGCACCGCACTCGGTGCACAGGGCGGGCAGGCGGACCAGGGGGGACCTCCTCTTCCTCCGATTCGGAGCCGACGGCGCGCGCCTCGAGGGTCACGCACCGGTTCGCAGGGATGGAAGGCGCGTGCCGGCGGGCGCTCCTTTACGGCGGTCCCGGATACCGTATGTTCCGGCCATGGATCCCACCGAGCGCCCGAACGCCCCGCCCGACACGGCCTCCGAGCTGCCGGACGCGCGACTCCTCGCGACGGCGCTGGAGAGCGTGCCCAGCGGCCTGATGATCCTCGACCTCGACCGGAAGATGCTCTGGTGCAACTTCCGCTTCGCGGAGATCTGGGGGCTCCCCGACGAGCTCCTGCGGTCGGCCGACGAGGCGGAGATCCGGCGGCGTGCCTACGGGCGCCTGGAGGACCCCGAGTCGTTCCGGGAGAGCCTGGACCGGCTCGAGGAGGCGCCGGAGCAGATCCACTCGGTGACGGCGCGGCTCACCGACGGTCGTCTCGTCCAGCGGGAGCTGCGGCCGCGCTACGGCCCGGAGGGGCTCGCGGGATGGCTGGCCATCTACCGGGACGTGACCGAGGAGCAGGAGAAGCGCACGGAGCTCATCCGGTCGGAGCAGCGGTATCGTCGCCTCTTCGAGAGCAACGTGGCCGGCGTCTTCCGCGTCTCCGCCGCCGGGGAGCTCCTCGAGTGCAACGCCGCCTTCGCCGACATCCTGGGCTACGAGGAGCCGGCGGAGATCGAGGGGATGGACGTGGAGCGGCTCTACTTGGAGCCGGAGGACCGCAGCCGCCTCCGTGACGAGCTCGCCAGGGAGGGCTCGGTCCGGAACTTCGAGCTCGCGGTGCGGCGGCGGGACGGCTCCGTCGCGTGGCTGCTGGAGAACTCGATGCTGGTCCAGGAGTTCGGTGCGGGCCGGTCGCTGATCGTGGGGACGGTCATCGACATCACGCCGCGGAAGAGGCTCGAGGCGGAGCTCGAGCGGATGGCCTACCACGATCCGCTGACCGGTCTCCCCAACCGCCGCCTGCTGGGCGATCGGGCGCGCCAGGCGCGCGTCACGGCGGACCGGCGGGGCACGCCCTTCGCCCTCGCGTACCTCGACCTGGTCGACTTCAAGCAGGTGAACGACCGCCTCGGGCACGAGGCGGGAGACCGGCTCCTGGTGGAGGTCGGCCGCCGGCTCGAGAGCGCGCTGCGCGACTCCGACACGGCGAGCCGGATCGGCGGCGACGAGTTCGCCGTGCTGCTCGACGAGGTCGACGGGCGCGACGGCGCGCGCTCCGCGACCGAGCGGCTGCTGGCCGCCTTCGAGGAGCCCATCTCGATCGGCGGCCACGAGCGCCGTGTCCACCTCACGGCGGGCGTGTCGCTCTATCCGAGCCACGGCTCGTCGCTGGACGAGCTGCTCTCCAGCGCCGACCGCGCCATGTACCGGGCGCGGGAGGTCGGCGGATCGTCGGTCGAGGTCTGCGGCCGGCCGGAGCAGGAGGCCGCCGCGCCGCCGACTCCCGAGCGGCTCGAGCGCGCGCTCGCCGACGACGAGCTCGTGCTCCACTACCAGCCCGTCTACGACCTCTCCGACCGCTCCCTGATCGGCGCGGAGGCGCTGATCCGATGGGAGCACCCGGAGCGGGGGATCCTCCCCGCCGCGGCCTTCGTTCCGCTCGCCGAGCGTTCCGGCCTGATCCGCGAGATCGACGGCCTCGTGATGCGGAGCGCGCTGCGCCAGTCGTCGGGATGGATCGGCGGCAACGCGCCCCGCTGGATCGCCGTGAAGCTGTCGAACGCCACGGCGCTGGACCCGACGACGGCGTCGGAGCTGGAATCCCTGGCCGAAGAGCACGGCGTCGACCTCGGTCGGCTCGTGCTCGAGCTGAAGCGGCGCGACGTCCAGCGCGAGCCCGCGAGGGGGCTGGAGGCGATCCGCCGGCTCCGGGGCGCCGGCGCGCGGGTCGCGCTCCGGGGCTTCCGGATCGACCACGCCACCCTCGCCCAGCTCCGCCACCCCTCGGACGAGCTCCAGGCCGCCGACCTGCTGCTGCTCCAGGGCGAAGCCTCGTCGACCGACCGCACCCTGCTGGCCGAGATCGTCCGACACGGCCGCGAGCTGGACCTCCAGGTCGTGGCGGTCGGCATCGAGAGCGAGGACCAGATCACCTGGATCGGGAGCTCCGGCGCGGACCTCGTCCAGGGCTACGCGCTCGGCCGTCCGGTCCCGCCCGACGCCTTCCCCTCCGGCGAGGCGTGAGCGGCGACCTCCCCTGGGTCTGGCACGCGGCCTACGCCGCCGACATCGGGCCGCACGTCTTCCCGACCTCCAAGTACGACCGTGTCCGAAGGGTCCTCGTGGAGGAGGGCACCCTCGTCGAGGAGGAGCTGCTCGAGCCCCGGCCGGCCGGGTGGGAGGCCCTCGGCCGTGTCCACTCCGCCGACTACCTCCGCAAGGTGCGCCAGGGGGACTTCAGCGAGACGGAGCTCCTGCGCCTCGAGCTCCCGCTGACGGACGAGTTCCGCCGCGCCTCCCTGCTCTGCGCGGGGGGCACGACCCTCGCCTGCGAGACGGCGCTCGAGCGGGGCCTGTGCCTCCACCTCGGAGGCGGCTTCCATCATGCCTTCGCCGACCACGGCGAGGGCTTCTGCCTGCTGAACGACGTGGCGGTGGCCGTCCGCGGCCTCGAGGCGGAGGGGCGGACGGAGCGGGCGGCCGTGATCGACTGCGACGTCCATCACGGCAACGGCACGGCCGCGATCTTCGCCGGGGACGACCGCGTCTTCACCTTCTCGATGCACCAGGAGGCCAACTACCCATTGGAGAAGCCCCCGGGCGACCTGGACGTCGGCCTCCCCGACGGGATCGGCGACGAGGCGTACACCTGGATCCTCGCCGACCGGCTGCCCGAGGTCCTCGACCCCCCGCCCGATCTGGCCGTCTACCTCGCGGGCGCGGATCCCTACCGCGAGGACCAGCTGGGCGGGCTCGGGCTGACGAAGCGCGGCCTGCGCCGACGGGACGACATCGTCCTGGAGGCGTGCCGGACGCGCGACGTCCCCGTCGCGGTCTGCCTGGCCGGGGGCTACGCGGCCCGCCTCTCCGACACCGTCGAGATCCACGCCGAGACGGGACGGGCGTGCGCGGCCCTCAGCCGGGCGGACGCAGCGTGAGCCGCCACTGCCGCTCCTCGGCCGACCGCCACGCCCGCCGGAGCGCGGCGGCGTCGGCGTAGCGCCGCGCCCCCAGCTCCCGAACAGGGACCTCGAGCCGGACCGGGACGGCCAGCGGCCACGGCCGCAGCGTCGCCGTGCCCGGACCCTCCCACGCCAGGCGGAGCCGTTCCCCGCCCTCCGGCGGCGCGAGCGTACGGTCCGGGTCCAGCCACGGCGGCAGCTCGTCCTCGAGTCCGCCGGGCGCGGTGAGGCAGAGCCGGATCGACAGCCCGTCGAAGAACTTCATCCACGCGAGGTCGCTCTCCGCGCGGCGCTCGAGCGCCGGACCGGATGCCTCGCTTCGCTCGCCGCCCCGGGCCGGGCCTCCCGCGTCCCGCAGCGGGGATCGTTCGAGCTCCGCCCGAAGCCGGTCCCGACGCTCCTCCTCGGCGGCGAGGAAGCCCGCCGCATCGTCGCCCTCCAGGAACGAGGCGTAGTGCAGGCTCGCGAGCAGCGCCGCGTAGGGCGAGATCTCCTCGACGCGATTCAGCCCGGCCCGATAGGCCGCCAGCTTCGGCTCCAACGGATGCTCGTCGAAGCCGTACGGCCGGCCCCGGTCCGCGTCGAAGCGGGGCTCTGCGTCCAGCTCGCGCCACGCCAGGTCGTGGAGGGCGGTGGCGAGGACGAGCCGGAACGGCAGGGGCCTCCCTTCCCTGCCGACCGCGCTCCAGCCGTGGGCCAGCGCGCCGGCCATCAGCGCGTGGTCGTGTTGCCGCACGAGCCGCATCCCGTCGCGGCGGACCTGGACCAGCATCCGACCTCCTGCGCTCGCCGTATCTCGCGGCACCGCGGGACGGTGGGCGGCGGGGCCGGGCGGCCTCCCGCCGGCGCGGAACCGCTTTACTCCCCCGGCCGTCGGGCGTATTCTGCCACGACCGCGGGCTCGACGCACGACACGCAGGCGGAGGAGCGCTACATGTGGGTCCTTCTGATCGTCCTCGCACTCCTTCTGTTCTTCGTGGTCTGGACTTACAACCACCTCGTGCGCCTCCGTGTCCAGTCCGAGAACGCCTGGGCCGACATCGACGTCCAGCTCAAGCGGCGGCACGACCTGATCCCCAACGTCGTCCAGACGGTCAAGGGATACGCGGAGCACGAGCAGGAGACGCTCGAGCGCGTGGTGGACGCCCGGAGCCGGGCCATGCAGGCGACCGGACCGGCGAAGCAGGCCGAAGCGGAGGGCTTCCTCACCGACGCGCTGAAGTCGCTCTTCGCCCTCTCGGAGGACTACCCCGAGCTCGAGGCCGCCGGGAACTTCCGCGAGCTCCAGGACACGCTCGAGGAGATCGAGACCGCCGTCCAGAACGCCCGCCGCTACTACAACGCCGTCGTGCGGGACCTCAACACCCGGATCCAGCAGTTCCCCTCCAACCTCGTGGCCGGCGCGTTCGGGTTCGAGGAGCGCGAGTTCTTCGCCCTGGCGGACGAGGGCGAGCGGGCCGCGCCGGAGGTCGAGTTCTAGAGGCTCGGCCCATGTCCTCCCGCTCGCGGCTGGCCGCCCTGCTCACCGCCGTCGTCCTCGCCGCCCTCGCGGCGGAGGGCGTCGCCGCGCAGCGGTCCCTCTCGGTCGACCGCTGGCGGAGCCAGCTCCGGGTGGAGCGCTCCGGCGAGGTGGCCGTGACCGAGACCATCACCTACCGCTTCGACGGCTCCTGGAACGGCGTCTACCGTGACGTGCTGGTGAGCGGCGAGCGGCAGGACGGCACGACGTGGCGCCTCTTCCTCGACGACGTCGAGGCGGTGGACGGTCGCGGCGGCGAGCTCCGGCACGAGACCTCCAGGGAGGGCGACCGCTTCCGCATCAAGGTCTGGGTCCCGGACGCCCGAAACGCGACCCGGACGGTGGTCTTCCGTTATCGCGTCGAGAACGCCCTCCTCCACCACGAGTCGGACGAGGAGTTCGAGGAGGACGCCTTCGACGAGCTCAACTGGAACGTGACGGGCCACCAGTCCCGGATCCCGATCCGCTCGGCCAGCGCGTCCGTGCGTCTGCCCGAGGGGGTCTCCGGCGTCCGGGGTCGGGCGTGGGAGGGGCCGTACGGCTCGACCGACTCGGCCTCGGTGACGGTCGAGGACGGTCACGTCAGCGCCTCCACCACCCGGGGGCTGGCGCCCCACGAGGGGCTCACGGTGGCGGTCGCCTGGGACGCCGGCGTCGTGGACCGGCCGGGCGCGCTCGCACGGGCCTGGCTCTGGCTCCGCGTGAACTGGCCCCTCTTCCTCCCGCTCCTGATCGGCGCGGGCATGTGGTGGATGTGGTGGACACGCGGCCGCGATCCGAAGCGTCGACCGCTGGCGGCCCGCTACGAGCCCCCGGCCGGGCTCACCCCGGGGGAGGTGGGCGTCCTGGTCGATCACTCCCCGGACGTGCGGGACGTGACGGCGACGCTGGTCGACCTCGCGGTGCGCGGCCACCTGGTGATCGAGGAGCGGACGGAGCGCGAGCTGCTCGGCCTCTCGGAGTCGATCACCTACGCCTTCCGGCGGCGCAGCGAGCCCGAAGCGTGGGACGGCCTGGCCCTCCACGAGAAGCGTCTCCTGCGCGCCCTGTTCGACGGCGGCGCGCGCGAGGAGGTCGATCTCTCCGATCTCGAGGACGAGTTCTACAAGGAGCTCCCGGACATCCGGGAGGGGCTCTTCCGGCGCCTGCTCGACGAGGGCTACTACGAGCGCCGCCCCGATCGCGTCCGGGGCGCCTGGGTCGGCACGGCGGCGGTCGCCACGACCATCCTGCTGGCCGGCGGCCTCTTCCTGGCCGGGCGCTACGCCGTCTCCGGCGGGAGCGCCACGGTGGGGGCGCTCCTGAGCGGCTCGGTCGTCTTCGCCTTCGGCTGGTTCATGCCGGCGCGTACGCGGAAGGGCGCGCGGGGATGGGAGGAGGCGCTGGGCTTCGAGGAGTTCCTCGAGCGGGTCGAAGAGGACCGGTTCCGGCGCATGATCGAGGGGCCGGAGGACTTCGAGCGGTACCTCCCGTACGCGATGGCGCTCCAGGTCGAGAGGAAGTGGGCGGCGGCGTTCGAGGACCTCTACACCGAGCCGCCCGACTGGTACCAAAGCACACGACCGGGGAGCTTCCGTACGGGGCTCCTGGTCTCCTCGCTCGGCGACATGTCCACGCGCACGGGCACGGCGATGACCTCGTCGCCCCGCGGCTCCGGCGGCTCCGGCGGCTCCGGCTTCAGCGGAGGAGGCGGCTTCTCCGGCGGCGGGGTCGGCGGCGGCGGCACGGGCGGGTTCTGAACCCGCTCCCACCGCGGCGCGCCCGCGGGTCGGAGGAGGAGGTTCACATGGCCACCGAGGTGCTACCGTGAACGGAGCCGGAAGCCTCGACGACCTGTACCGTGCCACCCGGAAAATCGGCCTCCGGGACAGCCTCGACGAGCTGGTGGACGCGGTCATCGACCGGGCACAGCAGCTCATCGGCTTCGAGCACTGCGCGCTCATGCTCTACGACGACCGCACCGCCCGGCTCACGGTGCACCGGGCCCGCGGGTACGGCGCCCGCCGGGACGAGATCCTGGGCATGGAGCTGGCCCTGGGCGAAGGAATCTCCGGGCGGGCGGCCGACACCCGGCAGCCGGTCCGGGTCGGCGACGTGCGCGACGATCCCACCTACGTCCCGGGGCTCGAGGAGGCGCGCTCGAACATGGCCGTGCCGCTGCTGGCGGGCGGGGAGCTGGCCGGGGTCATCAACGTCGAGTCCGAGCGGCTCGACGCCTTCACCGAAGAGCACGAGAAGCAGCTCACGGTGCTCAGCGCCCAGGCCGCCCTGGCCATCCTCGCCTCGCGGGCCCGCACCCACCTCCACCAGCGGATCGTCCAGCTCGACGCTCTCTACCGGATCAGCCGCCTGGCCAGCGACGGGCGGGACGTCGACGAGATCCTGCACCGAGTGCTCGAGATCACCCACGAGGTGCTCCCCCGGGGCCAGGTGGCCGTCCTCCTGCTCGAGGACGGGGAGCTCCGCATACGGGCCGCCGAGGGCTACATGGCGGCCGTCGACGACCTCCGGATCCCGCTGGGCGAGGGGATCACCGGGCGGTGCGCACAGGAGGGGCGGCCCATCATCGTCGACCGCGTGGAGGAGGAGGTCGACTACATCGAGGGGATACCGGAAGGCCGCAGCGAGATCGCCGTCCCGCTCCAGGTCGAGGGCGAGGTCATCGGTGTGCTCAACGCCGAGGCCACCGAGCCCGACGCCTTCGGAGAGGAGCAGAAGCAGACGCTGATGGTGATCGCGCAGCAGGTGGCGGCGGTGATCCACACCCTGCGCCTGCACGAGGAGACCCGCGAGCTCGCGATCACCGACTCGCTGACGGGACTCCACAACCGGCGTCACTTCATGGGCCGGCTCGAGGAGCACCTGCGGCGCGCGGAGCGATACCAGGAGACGTTCGCCCTCGTCCTGCTCGACTGCGACCAGTTCAAGGCCGTGAACGACCGCTACGGCCACCCCTGGGGCGACCGGACGCTCGAGGCGGTCGGCGACCTGCTCGCGGAGGTGCTGCGGGGCACCGACGAGACCGCGCGCATCGGCGGCGACGAGTTCGCCGCGCTCCTGCTCAACTCCGACCCGGAGCTGGCGCGATCGGAGACGGAAGAGGCCCTGCGCGAGCGCTA
>CAZEUW010000076.1:0-9982 GCA_964515425.1 uncultured Gemmatimonadota bacterium
CGGAGACCGCGTCCGGCACGTCCTCCCGGGCCAGGTCGGCCAGCGCCCGGGTGGCGGCCATCTTCATCTCCTCGTTGATGGCGCGCGCCCGGACGTCGAGGGCGCCCCGGAAGATGAAGGGGAAGCCGAGGACGTTGTTGACCTGGTTCGGGTAGTCGGAGCGCCCCGTGGCGACGATCGCGTCGTCGCGCACCGCCCGCACTTCCTCGGGAAGGATCTCCGGGTCGGGGTTGGCCATCGCGAAGACGATCGGGTCCTCCGCCATCGAGGCGACCATCGACCGGTCGACGACGCCGGCCACCGAGAGGCCTACGAAGACGTCGGCGCCCTCGAGCGCCTCCCGCAGCGTCCGGTGCGCGGTCTCCCGGGCGAAGCGCACCTTCTCGTCGCCGAGGTCGTCGCGGCCGGTGTGCAGGATCCCGTCGCGGTCGGCCATCAGCAGCTTTCCGGGGTCCGCGCCCAGGGCCAGGTAGTGGTCGGCCGTGGCGACCGCCGCGGCCCCCGCCCCCGAGAACACGATGCGCACCTCGCCGATCCCCTTCCCCGCCAGCTCCAGCGCGTTCAGCAGCGCGGCCCCGGAGATGATGGCCGTGCCGTGCTGGTCGTCGTGGAAGACGGGCACGTCGAGCCGCTCGCGGAGCTCGCGCTCGATCTCGAAGCAGGCCGGCGCCGCGATGTCCTCCAGGTTGATCCCGCCCACGGTGGGCTCCAGCATCTCGCAGAAGCGGATCACGTCGGCGGGCTCGTCCGCCTCGATCTCCAGGTCGAAGACGTCGATGTCCGCGAAGCGCTTGAAGAGCACCGCCTTGCCCTCCATGACCGGCTTGGCCGCGTGCGGCCCGATGTCGCCCAGCCCGAGCACGGCGGAGCCGTCGCTCACCACGGCCACCAGGTTGCCCCGCGCCGTGTACCGGTAGCTGGTGCGCCGGTCCTCGGCCACGGCCCGGCACGCCGCCGCGACGCCGGGCGTGTAGGCGAGCGAGAGGTCCCGCTGGGTGCGGGTGGGCTTGCTGGGGACGACCTCGATCTTCCCGGGCCGGCCCTCGGCGTGGTAGCGGAGGGCCTCCTCGGAGCGGTCTGTGGGCAAGGCGCCTCCTCGGTCGGCTCGTCGTCGGAACGGTGCGCGGCGCCGGTCGCGCCGGGCAGCTCGCCGCCCGCAGGGCTGCAAGAATCGTCCTCCGCTCGCGGCCTACCGGGCCGACCGGCGATCCACCATCTTCTGCGGCGAGGCCGAGAGCACCGCCCGAAAGGAGGGAGGCGACGTGGACGTGAAGCGGGGCCGCATGGTCCACCTGGGCTACGCGAAGTACTGGCGCTCGGACGAGATCGTCGGTCTCCTCCCGATCGAGGAGGACCGGGGACCGGGTCGCCGCACCCTCGTCTACGTCTCGACCAGGGAGGAGCCGGTCGTCGCCTCCCGGACCGAGGAGGCGATCCTCGACGACCTCCTCCACGAGCAGGGCCACGCCAGCGTCGAGGAGCTGCGGGCGACGGTGGAGGACGTCCGGGCGGCGCTGTCGGGCCTCTCGCCGGTGCTCCGGCGGATGCTGCGCAACGAGGGGGATTTCCACGTCGGCGCCTGGCTCGACCGCCTCTCTTCGGTCGGTTCCGGCGGCGGCGACGAGGACGACGGCCAGGAGGAGCTCTTCCCCGAGGACTGATCGGCCACGGTTGGCCTGCGTCTTGCCCCTCCGTGAGGGCGACCCGTCACCCGAGCACAGCGGGCCGACCATGGCCGACCGCGCGCACACCGACGTCGAGGGGATCCCGAGCGGGGCGGGGCAGCGTGCGCCCGATCCCGAGGACGCGGAGGCGCTCTGCCGCGCGCTCCTGGAAGGCACGCGTGACGAGGTGCTGGTGGCGGACGGCGACGGCCGCGTCACCTTCGTGAGCCGCCGGCTGGCCGAGCTCGGGGAGGCCGATCCGGAGGCGGTCAGGGGCGAGCCCGCCGACCGGATCCTCGAGGCGATCGGCCTGCCCGCCTTCGAGGAGCTGCGTGGCATGCTGGACCGGGTGAGCAGCGCCCGGACCGAGGCGAGCCTGACGAACGGGGACGGCTCCAGCCGGCGCGTGCTCCTCCGGGGCGTCGCCACCCGCCTGAGCGGCGACCGCCGCCGGTTCATCTGGTTCATCACCGAGCTCGAGCGCGTGCGGACGGTCGAGCGCGCGAACCGGATCCTCCGCTCGGAGCTGGAGACCCAGTCGCGGCTGCTCGCGCTCGTCAGCCACGAGCTGCGCACGCCGCTGAACGTCATCCTCGGCCAGCTCTCCCTCCTCCAGCGCGGCCTCCAGGGCGAGCTCACCGAGGGGCAGGAGGACTCGATCGAGCGCTCCGCCCGGGCGGGCCACAGCCTGCTCTCCCTCATCAACGACCTGATCGACTTCGCCCGCCTGGAGGCCGAGGAGCTCGAGCTCGAGCACGTCGACTTCGACGTCGCGGCGCTCGTCGAGGAGGTCGCCGGCACGGCGCGGTCGCTGCTGGCCGAGAGCGAACGGGAGGTCGTGGTGCGGCACCGGGACGGGACCGGGGCGCTTCGGGGCGACGGCGACCCGGACCGCACACGGCAGATCCTCACCCAGCTCGTCACCAATGCCGTACGCTTCAGCGAGGACGGCGCGATCTCGATCGAGACGCGACGGATCGAGGACCCCGGCTCCGAGCCCGGCGCGGACCTGGACGGGGACCGGCCCTACCTCTCGGTAGAGGTCCGCGACGCCGGCGAGGGGATCCCGGAGCAGGAGCGCGAGCGGGTCTTCGAGCCGTTCCAGCAGACGGCGCGCCTGCTGAACCGCACGCGGGAGGGCTCGGGGTTGGGCCTCACCATCGCCCGGCGCCTCGCGCGGCGTCAGGGCGGCGACCTCACGGCGCGCCGCGGATCGGGCGGCGGGTCCCTCTTCACCGTGTACGTGCCCTTCGCCGGGGACGTCCCGGCCGACTGACCCGGCGTGCGTCCGCCGGAACGCCCCCGCGGCCCCGGGCGTATGCCCAGCCGTGACCCTCCCACGTTGCCCCGCCGGATGCCCGCTCGCCCTCGTCCTCCTCCTCGCGGCGAGCCTCGGACCGCTCTCCGCCCAGGAGGCCGACGAGGCCGCGCCGGAGGGCCGCCGCGGCTGGGACGACCCGCGGGTGCGCGAGATCGTCCGCTCCGCGGTCGAAGCGCGGAGGTCGGCGCGCGCCGACACGGCGCTGCGGAACTTCCGGGCCGAGGTCGAGGGCCACGTCTACTACCTGGGCGCCCTCGCGCCCGGCGAGGGCCGATCGGGAGAAGAGGCGCAGGTCGTCCGCGCCGACCAGGTCGCCCTGCGCGTGCGCTGGCAGCGCCCCGGCCGGTCGCGCCAGACCCTGGTCGGCCGCCGCTCGGAGCGGCGCCTCCCCACTTCGATCCAGTACCACATCGACCACCTCACCCTGGTCCTCAACAGCTTCGGGAACCGGATCCGCCTCGGGGAGGGCACGGAGGTGCGCGACGTCCTGCACCCCGCGGCGCCCGGGGCGACGGAGCACTACAGCTACCGCCTCGCCGACTCCCTCGGCATGGGCGTGGCCGGACGCCGGGCCACCGTCTACCGGATCGAGGTGCGTCCGCGCGAGCCGGGAGCGCCGGGCGTGGTCGGGCTCATGGACGTCGACCCCGCCGCGGGCGCGGTGGTGCGCCTACGCGTCACCTTCACGCCCGCCTCCTACCGGGACCCGGAGCTGGAGCGCATCGAGCTCGACCTCCGCTCGGCCCTCTGGCACGGCCGCTGGTGGCTGCCCGTCGAGCAGCGCCAGATCGTCTCGCGGCGGATCCGGTGGCTCGACGTGCCCCTGTCGGGCGTGATCCGGACCCGGCTCAGGGTGACCGACCTCGAGACGAACCTCGACAGCTTCCCGCGGCTCCCCGCCGGCCACCACGTGGTGAGCCTCCCGGATCCGAGGCTCCGAGGCTACGACGGCTGGACCGGAGGGCTGTACGACAGCCCGCTCGTCGCGGCCGCCGCGGTGGCCGACCGGGAGGCCCTGCGCGCGCGCGCCGGGGAGCTTCTCCGTAGCTCGGTCGACGGCCGCGGCGGTCTCCGGCCGTCGCTCCCGGCGATCTCGAGCTTCGTGCGGGCGCGCCGGGGCGAGGGCGCCCGCCTCGGCGGCGGCGGCCGGGTGGAGCTGTCCTCCGGGGCCTCGCTGACGGCCCGCGCCGGACATCCCTTCGCGAAGGAGGGGGTCCAGTGGCGGGCGGGGGCGCGACTCCCGCTGGGGGAGACCGCCCTCGAGGCGGACGTCTACGGCGACCGGTTCACCGATGTCGGTCCCTGGACCGCCTCCTCGGGGCTGATCGCGACCTTCGGCTGGCTGGTGCGCGCCGAGGACTTCCGCGATCCCTACTTCCGGGACGGTGTCTCGGTGGGTGTCGAGCGGCCCCTGCTCGGAGGGCGCGGGGGTCTGCGCCTGACGGTCGAGGAGCACCATGCGGCCCACCCCGTCTCCGACCCGCCCGGAGACGATCCCGTCCGTCCCGTCCGTCCCGTGTCGGAGGGCGGCCTCGTGAGCGCGGCGGCGACGTGGAGCGGGCCGGTCGGATCCCGGCTGGGCGCGGCCTGGCGGATGGACGTGCGCCTCGAGGCGGCGCCCGACGGTCCGGGCGGCACCGCCTACACGAGCGCCCGGCTGAACGCGGTCGGGCGGTCGCGGCCGACGACGGGGCCCTGGTCCTGGTCCGCCACGGCGGAGGCGGCCGCCCTGGGCGGCTCGCCCCCGCCCCAGCGGCTGCTGCTGCTCGGCGGCCGGGGCACCGTGCCGGGGCACCGCTTCCGACGCTGGGGCGGAGACCGCGCCGCGTGGCTCCGGATCGAGGGGGCGCGGGACGTACTCGGCCGCTGGGTGCGGCTCCGGGGGATCGCCGCCGCCGGCTGGGCCGATCTTGCCGGGCCGGGCCGGACGGCGGCCGCGGCGTTCGGGGGCCCCATCGGCGGAGAGCTGAGGGGCACGACGGGCGTCGAGCCCGCGCTCGGCGTGGGCGTCGGCCTCGTCGACGGCCTGCTGCGGGTCGACCTCGTCCGCGGCCTCGACGGGGGCCGGTGGGAGTGGATGGTGTCGGCCGATCCCCGCTTCTGGGGTGTGCTCTAGGAGGCGCGGATGCTCACTCCGGCTTGCAGCTGAACCAGGAGTCGCCCGTCCCCACGTCCACCTCCAGCGGCACGTCGAGCTCCATCGCCCCCTCCATCTCGGCCACGACGAGCTCGCGCACCTCCTCGAGGGCGTCCTCCCGGACCTCGAAGAGCAGCTCGTCGTGGACCTGCAGCAGCATGCGGGCTCGGTCCGGATCGAGCCGCTCGTGGAGTCGGATCATGGCGATCTTGATGAGGTCGGCGGCGGTGCCCTGGATGGGGGAGTTGGCCGCCGTCCGCTCGCCGAACCCGCGGACGCCCGGGTTCCGGGAGCGGATCTCGGGAATGTAGCGCCGGCGCCCGGTGACGGTCTCGACGTAGCCCCGGTCGCGCGCGCGCTCCTGCATCTCCTCGATGTAGGCGGCGACCCGCTCGAAGCGCTCGAAGTAGCCGTCGATGAAGCTCTCCGCCTCGTCCCGGGAGATCCCGAGCTGGGAGGCGAGCGCGGACGGGCCCTGGCCGTAGATCGTGGCGAAGTTGATCGTCTTGGCGCGGTCCCGCATCCCGCCCGTCACGTCCTCCGCGTCGACGCCGAAGATGCGCGCGGCCGTCTCGCGATGGATGTCCCGTCCCGCCCGGAAGGCCTCGACGAAGGCGGGGTCCTCGGAGAGGTGGGCGAGGATGCGCAGCTCGACCTGGGAGTAGTCGGCGCCCAGGAAGACCCGGCCCTCCTCCGGCACGAAGCCCTTGCGGATCTCGCGTCCGAGCGCCGAGCGGACGGGGATGTTCTGCAGGTTCGGCTCGGAGGAGGAGAGGCGGCCGGTGGCCGCCACCGTCTGGTTGAAGCTGGTGTGGACCCGGCCCGTCTCCGGGTGGACCAGCCCGGGCAGGACGCTGACGTAGGTGGAGTTGAGCTTGTCCAGCTCCCGGTACTCCAGGATCAGCCTCGGGACCTCGTGGCCCCGGGCGGCCAGCTCGCTCAGGACGCTCTCGTCGGTGGACGGGCCCGTCTTGGTGCGCTTCAGCACCGGCAGGTCCAGCTCCTCGAAGAGCAGCTCCCGGAGCTGGGGCACCGAGCGCAGGTTGACCTCCTCGCCGGCGATCTTCCGGATCTCCTCCTCCACCTGGGCCAGCTCGCGGTCGACCCGCCCGGAGAGCTCCCCGAAGAAGTCCAGGTCGAGGGCGATCCCCCGCTGCTCCATGGCCGCCAGCACCGGGACCAGGGGGATCTCGATCCTCCGCATCAGCTCCAGCAGGCGATGCTCCTCCAGCTCGTCGGCCAGCAACTCCGCCAGCCGCAGGCAGTAGTCGGCGTCCTCGCCGGCGTACTGGAGGGCCTCCTCCAGGGGGACCCGGCTGAAGAGGACCTCCGAGGCGCCGCTGCCCGCCACCTCCTCCCAGGAGGTGAGCTGCGCGCCCAGCTTCTCCATCACCAGCAGGTCCAGCGAGTGGTCCCGCTTGCCGGGGTCCAGGCAGTAGGAGGCCAGCGAGGTGTCGAAGTCGATCCCCTCGAGCGCCCCGCCGGCCCGCTCCAGCACGATCCGGTCGTACTTCAGGTTGTGGCCGATCTTGGCGACCTCCGGGTCGGCCAGCAGCTCGCGCAGGGGCTCCATCTCCTCGCCGGTGAAGGGCGGGAGGTTGTCCACCTCGTCCGCCTCCTCCAGCGCCAGCGTCGGGTTGCCGTCCTCGTCCCGGGCCACCTCGGGCGGCTCGTGGCCGAAGGGCAGGTAGTAGGCGCGGCCCGGCTCGGCGCAGAGCGACACCCCCACCAGCTCCGCCCGCATCGGGTCCAGCGAGGTGGTCTCGGTGTCCACCGCGCAGCGCCCCGCCCCGCGCATCTCCTCGACCACCTCGCGGGCCCGGTCGGGGTCGAGCACCAGCTCGTAGTCCTCCTCGACCTCCTCGCCCTCGGGGGCGAACTCGCGGACCAGGCTGTGGAACTCCAGCTCGAGGAAGAGGTCCCGGAGGCGGCGGCGGTCGGGCTCCTCGCGGCGGAACCGCTCCAGGTCGAGCTCCACCGGGGCGTCGGTGCGGATCGTCACCAGCTCCTTCGAGAGGAGGGCGTCCTCGCCGTGCTCCTCCAGGGCGTTCCGGGCCCGGGTCGACTCGACCTCGTCCAGGCGGTCGAGGACCTCCTCGACCGACGGGAAGCGCTCGAGCAGCTTCGGCGCCGTCTTCTCGCCGATGCCCCGCACCCCCGGGACGTTGTCGGAGCTGTCGCCGATCAGCGCCAGGTAGTCGGTGACGCGCTCGGGCGGGACGCCCAGCCGCTCGGCGGCGTTCTCCGGGGTGACCCACTCGGCCTCGACGGGGGCGTGCCCGCCGCGGCCCGGGTTCATGAGCCACACGTCCTCGTCCACGAGCTGGTAGAAGTCCTTGTCCCCCGAGACGATGACCGTGCGGAGCCCCTCCTCGGAGGCCTGACGGGCGAGGGTTCCGATGACGTCGTCGGCCTCCCAGTTCTCCGCCTCGACGACGGGGACCCGGAACGCCTCGATCAGCTCGCGGCAGCGGGGGAGGGAGGCCTCGAGCTCCTCCGGCATCTTCTCCCGGGTCGCCTTGTACTCCGGGTGCTTCTCCTCCCTGAAGCTGTGGCCCGCGTCGAAGACGACGCCCAGGTAATCCGGCTCGTGGGCGTCCAGCAGGTCGATGAGGAAGCGCGCCAGCCCGAAGGGAGCGGAGGTGTTCTCGCCGCTGGAGGTCGTGAGAGGGCGGCTGATCATCGCGTAGAAGGCGCGGTAGATCAGCGCGTAGCCGTCGACCAGGTAGAGGGCGGGTCGATCGGCGTCCGGCGTCTCGGGCATCGAGGTCGGCATGGGCTATGGGCTCGGCGGGCTGGAGGCGCTGGGTCGAGCGAGTGCGGTGGACCCGGGACTCACGCGCCGCGGGGTGCGCCGGCAAGCGAAACGCCCCGACCGGCGGCCGGGGCGCTCGCGGCGGGTTCGGCCCCGTGTCCCGGGGCCCGTCGTGGGGAAGGCCTCAGAGGCTGACGACGTTCGCTGCGTGCGGTCCGCGGTCGTTCGTCGCCAGCTCGAACTCGACCTCCTGTCCCTCGGCCAGGGTCTTGAACCCCTCCATCTGGATGGAGCTGTAGTGCACGAACACGTCCTCCTCACCGTCCTCGCGCTCAATGAATCCGTACCCCTTGGAGTCATTGAACCACTTCACCGTGCCGCGGGCCATCGATCCTTCCTCCTGCGTGAGTGAAAAGAGCCGGGGCGGTGTTCCCCGCATACGATGCTAGCTCCGGCCCCGGGAGCGGTCAACATCATCCGCCCCCGGCCGAGATCCGCCGTGCCGCGGAGGGGAGCCCCCCGCCCCATCCGTCCGCGTCCAGGCCGTGGAGACGGGCGTAGAGCTCGGCGTTGCGCAGCACCAGCTTCACGTAGAGCCGCGTCTCGCGGAAGGGGATCCGCTCGATCAGCAGCTCCTGGTCGATCGACGCCTCGGGGAAGTCGCGCCACCGCGTCCACCGGTGCGGACCCGCGTTGTAGGAGGCCAGGACCCCGACGCCGGAGTCCGGGAACCGGTCCAGGAGCTGCGCCAGGTACCGCACGCCGAGGGCGAGGTTGCGAGCCGGGTCGGTCAGCTCCTCGCGCCCCGGCCGCCGCTCCCCCTCCTGGCGGGCCAGCTCTGCGGCCGTCGCGGGCATGAGCTGCATGAGCCCGACCGCGCCGGCCGAGGAGACGGCGCCGGGGTCGAAGGCCGACTCCTGCCGGGCGACGCCCGCCACGAGCGCGGGCGGGAGACCCAGCCGGCGCGCGGCGCTCTCGATCTCCTCGCGGTAGGGGAGCGGCCAGACGGCCTCCACCAGTCCGCGGGTCCAGCCGCCGCTGCGCGCGAAGCCGCTCCAGCCGAGGCGGATCCCGGGGAGGGCCCATCCCTCGCGGCCCATCCGGAGCGCCACGGCACCGACGTCCCAGCCCGAGCCCTCGCGCTCCCGCGTGGTCTCCATCTCGGCGATCGCCCGGTGGCGCCACCCGAGGTCCCGGAGCAGCGCCATCCGGTCGAGCAGGGACCGGACGGCGGGGCCGACGTCGGTCGGATCCCCCGCGGCGCGGGAGGCGGCGACCGAGAGGGCGGAGTCGGGGCGGTCGAGCGCCGCCGCCAGCGGATCGCGCTCCAGGCGGGCGCCCGCCCGCACCCCGTACCAGCTCAGGGGGTCGCGCCGGAGGACCGCCCGGAGCAGCGACGCCGTCCCCGCCTCGTCGCCCTCCTCCGCCCGGGCTCGCGCCTCCCAGTAGATCGAGGCGACGGCCCAGTCCCCGTCCGGCAGGTCGCCCCGGTACTCGCGGAAGTGTCGGGCGGCGCCCGGCCAGTCGCCCTCGGAGAAGGCCAGGAATCCGAGCCGCATCCGCGCCAGCCCCCCGTGGTCGGTGCCGGGGAAGCCCTCGGCCGCCCGGCGGTAGCGCTCGCGGGCGCCCGCCATCCGGCCCATGTCGTGAGCGAGGTCGGCGGCCAGGTAGGCGGCGCGGGCGGAGTGCTCGCCCCCACCGGCCTCCGCGCCCCGCCCGTAGTGCTCCAGGGCCTGCTCGGTCTGACCCCGGCGGCTGTGGGAGCTGGCGGCGATCAGCTCCAGCATCGCGCGCTCGGGGCCGGCCCGCGTCGAGCGGATGCCCGCGGCCGCCGCTTCGAGGGACCGCTCCGGGCGGCCGGCGTCCAGCTCGAGGTCGGCGAGGAGCCGGGCGGCCCGCCCCCTCAGGTGGGCGTCGGAGCCCTCGACCAGCTCGCCCAGCAACCGGCGGGCGCGCGAGAGGCGGCCCGCGTGGCGGTCGGACCGCGCCAGCACCAGGCGGTCGGTGGGGGAGAGGCCCAGCTCGAGGAGGAGGTCGCCGGCTCGGGCCGGCGCGCTCGAGCTCCGGGCCGCCTCCAGGAGACCCTCCCGCGCGGCGGCGGTGTC
>CAZEUW010000077.1:0-9981 GCA_964515425.1 uncultured Gemmatimonadota bacterium
GGAGGTGCCGATCAGGGTGAGCGTGCCGCCGAGGATGGCGCAGTAGGAGAGCGGAATCAGGTAGCGGGAGGGCGACTCGCCGAGCCCGCGCGCCATGCCGATGAAGATCGGGAGGAAGACGACCACCACGGCCGTGTTGTTCAGGAAGGGGGAGATGGCGGCCACGATCGTGCAGAGCACGATCAGCCGCGGCCCGGGGCCTCCCAGCGGCGCCGTGCGCGCCCAGCGGCCGAGCACCGCCACCGCGCCCGTCTTCTTGAGCCCGAGGCTCATCACCAGCATGGCCGCCACGGTCACCGTGGCCGGGCTGCTCAGCCCCGCGACCGCCTGCTCCAGCTCCAGCACGCCGGCCGCCAGCAGCACCACCGGCACCGCCATCGCCACCTGCTCGATCGGGTAGCGCTCGGTGACGAAGAGGGCCACCGCCCCCGCGACCACCGCCATGACGATCCACGCGTCCAGCGTCACTTGGAGGTTCCTCCCGGAGCGAGTCGGCGTCGCCGGCACCGGAGCCGGCGCTCGAGTCGGGTCGGACGGGCCGGACAATCTCTGGCACCGGACGACGGCGGAACAGGGGCGGCCGGCGGGCTCCGCGCGGGTGGGCGCGCGGCCGACGGCGAGGCGCGGGGCGGGCTACACCTCCGCCAGCGCCTCCAAACGCTCGTGGAGCGCGGAGGCCTCCGCCCGCGCCTCCTCCGGCAGCTCCTCCCCCTCCACGTCGTGCGTCCGCGGCGGGCGCACCCGACCGGCCAGCGCGGGCAGCTCCCCGGCCGGCAGCCCGACCGCCCCGGCGAGCCGTCGGAGGGCCGCCTCGGGCTCCGCCGTCAGCCGGGCGTAGGAGACCAGCGTCGTGCCCCGGTCCGCGTGCTCCAGGACGTGCTCGTAGGTCGCGATCCAGTAGCGCACCCAGAACGCGAGGGTGTCCGGGGCGGGCGCCCCCTCCAGCCAGCCGCCGAAGTCGATCGGCTTCAGCTCGCGGCCGAAGTCGTGATGGCCTGTGGCGCTCATGTACCGGCGCAGGAACGGCTCCTCGGCGTGGAGGGTCGTGAAACGGCGGTGCTGGCGGAGCAGCGAGGCCGCGTGCTGGACGGGCTCGCGGAACGGCACCACCAGGCGCCCGTCGCGGAGCGGGCCGGGGCGGGTCGCCATCCGGGCCACGTGGGCGTTGTCCTTCGAGAGGTAGCGGCGCGCGTCCGACGGCCCGTCGCGACGCAGCGCGACGACCTTCCGCATGTGGGTCTCCAGGAACGCCCCGAACTCCGGCCGACGCTCCTCCGCCCGCCAGGGGAGGATCCGGTCCGTCCGGTAGTGCTCGGGCCAGAACCGCTTCCAGACCATCTCCTCGAACGCCTCCGGGCTGTCGGCGGAGATCTCGAGGCCGTCGCCGTGGACCCGCTCGTGGGGCGCCTCCTCGGCCCGGAAACGGCGCGCGAAGCGGGCCCAGAGCATCGGGCACAGCACGAAGGGGACGTCGCGGTAGGTGTGGCTCGCGAAGCGGCCGGTGGCGTGGAGGAGGTTCAGCAGGATCGTGGTGCCCGCCCGGGGGAGCGCCGTGATCCACACCGGATCCTCGAGGGTGATCTCCTCCAGCGTCTCGCCGAACAGGCTCGCCTCGAGCTCGCCCAGCGCCCGCTGGCCCGGCCCGGCGGCGAACGCGATCCGGTGGAAGAGCCGGTCGAGCCTCCCGTAGCGCTCCTCCCAGCGCACGGCGCCCGTCCCCCCGGTCACCCGGAGCGCAGCCGGTCGAGGAGCCACCAGCCGGCGAACCCGGCCACCACGGTGCCGATCAGGAAGTCGGGGCGCTCCAGCACGTCGAGCGTCCCGGCCAGGGAGCCGACGCCGGCCCGGTCGCCGGCCCACACCACGGCCAGCGGCCAGCCGATCGCCAGCAGGGAGCCGCCGACGAGGATCCCCACCAGCCGGAAGAGCCGGAGCGCCAGCCGCTGGAGGGCCTCCTCCTTGGCGTCGTCGTCGAGCGCGGGGTCGCGCAGCACCGAGAGCCCCTCGCGCGAGCCGTCGACCGCCCCGCGCGCCCGGCCCGGCAGGTCCAGCCGGACGATCGTGGCCGCGAAGGCGACCACCACGAAGGCGGCGGAGAGGAAGCTCAACCGGCCGCCGGCCTCGGACCGGGGCGGATCACTCGCGCGCCAGGTCTCCCGAGGAGGAGGAAGTGGAGGAGCCGTCGTCGCCCGCGTCACCGCCGCCGCGAACGGCCCGGATCAGCTTCTTGAGCGGATACCACAGGAACCCGAAGATCGCCGCCACGAGGGCGGCCAGCACGGCCAGGAAGGCGCCGATGCCGGTGATGATGCTGCCGGGTCCGCCGTAGGCGATCACGGTTCCGCGTCCTCCCTCGTGGAGCTCGACCCGTCGGACGCCTGGCCGGTGCGGCCGCCACGTCCGGAGCGGGAGCAACATAAAGCTCCGCGACCGATTTCGGCACCTTCCGCCGACGTCCGCGGGGACTGGTCAGCCCCCGCCGTCCCCGTACAGCTCCGGGTGCACGAAGCGGCACAGGGCCAGCGCGACGGCCTGGGCGTAGAGCTCGGCCCGGGTCACGGCGCCGCCGGTGAGCAGGCCGACCGCCCCCTCCTCCCGCTTCGAGCCGGAGCGGCCGAACACCCGGTCGTCCGCCTCCCCGAGCTCCGCGCCGGCGCGCACCAGCTCGGCCACCGGGCCGGGCAGCAGGAAGCGTCCGCTGGCGCTCTCCCCCGTCCGGCCGCCGAGGATCACGGCCACGCGGGCGAAGGCGTAGAGCTCCGCCGACGCGCCGCCGCCCGTACGCCCGGCGTCCTCGCCGTCCTCCGCGCCGCGAGCCACTCCGCCCTCGACGCCCACCCACGCGTCCGCGTCGGGCCTGCGCTCGGCGGCGGCCCTGGCCCGGTTGCTCGCCCCGCGCCGGGTCTCCTCCTCCCCCCACGGCTGGTCCGGGACGCCGGAGGGCACCCTCACGCCCTCGAGCGCGTGCTCCTCCTCGTCGAACACCCGCGCGAAGGCCCGCCTCACGGCCTCGACCTTCACCGGGTTCTCCGAGCCCACGACGATCCTCATCTTCCTCTCCGGCGAAGCGGGAGTTTCCCTCAGCGCCCGTGCGGGTTTACATCTTGACCGGGACAGCGACCACGAGAAAGGAGGGTGTGATGGACGACGCGACGGAGGGACGGAGCCGGAGCGCACGGCGCGGCCTGTCGGCGGGCCTCGCCCTGCTGCTGTCCGCGGGACTGCTCGCCTGCCAGCCCGCCGACGAGGCGGCCGACGGGGAGGACGGAAAGGCGAAGGCCGAGTCGGACCGGCCGGCGGTGTCGGTGGCGATCGACAGCACGAGGGCGGCGTTCGAGCAGGCGGTGGCCGACCGGGACTTCGAGACCCAGGCCGGCATCTACACGTCGGACGCGATCCTCTCGACGCCCGGGACCGGCGTGACCCAGGGCCGCGACTCCATCCGGGCCGTGCTCGAGCGCACGACGCCGCCCGGCGCCACGCTCGAGATCCGGCCCCTGGAGTCCCGCTCGCTGGGCGAGGACTGGCGCTACGAGCTCGGGACCAGCGTCCTCACCTTCACCCCCGAGGGCGCCGACGGCGAGCAGACCGCGGAGAGCACCTACATGGTGCTGCTCCGGCAGACGCCCGACGGCTGGAAGATCCACCGCGAGGTCCTCAGCCCGAACGCCCCCGCGCCCGGAGGCCAGTGATCCAGTAGACCGAGGCTCCGGCGGCGTCCTCGCCCGCCGCCGGGGTCGTCACCCTGCTGGGCGCGCCACTGGCGACGACGTAGATTGGCCCTCCAGACCGATGACGCCCGATGCTCTGGAGCAGCCCGGAGACCGAGACCACGCGGAACCGCTCGAAGCCGGCGGCTTCCTCGACCGCGGGCGGGACGAGGCCTTCGATCGGCTGACGACGGTGGTCTGCGAGCACCTCGAGGTGCCGATCGGGCTGCTCACGATCGTCGAAGCGGACCGACAGCGGTTCAGGAGCAGCGTCGGCCTGCCCGAGCCCTGGGCTTCCCGCGGCGAGACGCCGCTCTCCCACTCCTTCTGCCGCCACGTGGTGGAGAGCGGCCGGCCCCTGGTCGTCGGGGACGCGCGGGAGCACGAGCTCGTTCGCGACAACCCGGCCGTCGACGAGTTCGGGGTCCTCGCCTACGCGGGGGTGCCGGTGCGAGGGCCGGACAGCCGGGCGGTGGGCACCGTCGCCGCCCTGGACGAGCTGACGCGCGAGTGGAGCGCGGAGGAGGTCGGATTCCTCCGGGGGGTGGCGGCGGTCGCCGAAGTCGAGGCCGGCGTCCGGACCGTCGCGCCGGGCGCCGCTTCGGACCTCGGCTATCGGGAGCTGGTCGAGCGCCTCCCGATCGGCGTCGCCGTTTACTCGGACGGGGTGCTCCGCTTCGCCAACCCCGAGGCGGCCCGCATCGCCGGCTTCGACGATCCGGCGGAGCTGGAGGGCCGGGAGCTGGCCACGCTGATGCCGGAGGAGGAGCGCGAGCGGGTGCGCGAGCAGACGCGTCGCGTCGAGGAGGAGGGGGAGGCCTCGCCGCTCTCCCACTACCGGGTGGTACGCCCGGACGGCGGGGAGCGCCACGTCGAGGCGGCCTCGATCCCCGTCGATCTGGGCGCCCGGCGTGCCGTGCAGGTGATGGTGCGCGACGTGACCGAGCGGATCAGCACCCGGCAGGCGCTGGAGACGAGCGAGGAGCGCCAGCGGATCCTGCTGGAGCAGATGCCGGCCGTGGTCTGGACCACCGACCGCGACCTCGTCTTCACCTCGAGCACGGGCGCGGGGCTGGAGGACCTCGGGCTGGAGACCGGCGAGGTGGTCGGGATCACGGTGCAGGAGTTCATCGGGACCGAAGACGAGGACGCACCCGCGCTGCGCATGCACCGCCGTGCGCTCCAGGGCCGGACCGGCGACTACGCCATCGCTTTCTCCGGCCGCCACTACCAGTGCCGGGTGGAGCCCCTCGTCGCCGGCGACGGCGAGATCACGGGCGTGGTCGGGTGCGCGCTGGACATCACCGACCGCGTCGAGGCGGAGGAGGAGCGCCGGAGGAGCGAGGAGCGCTACCGTAACCTGCTGGCGCTCGCCCCGGTGGCCATGTTCCTGGACCGCGGGGGCACGATCCTGTTCGCCAACGAGGCCGGTGCGGAGCTGCTCGGCGCGGAGGAGCCCGCCGCCCTGGTCGGCCGCTCGGTCTTCGACTTCGTGTCCGACGAGTCCGAGCCCGCCGTCCGCGAGCGCATCCGCGGGGTCGAGGAGCGGGGCGAGCCGTCCGACGTCCGCGAGCTGGCGCTCGAGCGGACGGACGGCGAGCGGCGCTACGGCGAGATCCGGTCGATCCCCGTCCACGTCGGGGAGGCGCCGGCCAGCCTGAGCATCGTCCGCGACGTCACGGACGAGCGGCGGGCGCGGCGCGCTCTGCTCGAGAGCGAGCGGCGCTTCCGCTCCCTCTTCGAGGATTCCCGCGACGCGATCTACCTCACCACCGTCGACGGTCGCATCGAGGCCGCCAACAGCGCCTTCCGCGAGCTGTTCGGCTACGACCGGGAGGAGCTGCGGGAGCTGAAGGCGTCGCAGCTGTACGCCGATCCGGCCGAGCGGGAGCGGTTCCGAGCCACCATCGAGCAGAGCGGCGCCGTCAAGGACTTCGAGGTGAGCGCCGTCGAGAGCGACGGCACCACCTTCCCCTGCGAGATCACGGCGAGCACCCGCGTCGACGCGGACGGCGAGGTGATCGGCTACCAGGGGATCGCGCGGGACGTGACCGAGCAGCGCCGCTTCGAGCGGCAGCTCGAGCACCAGGCGCTCCACGACGAGCTGACCGGGCTCCCCAACCGCACCCTCTTCTGGGACAGGCTGGAGCACGCGCTGGAGCGCGGCCGCCGCGACCCGGAGGGCGTGCGCCTCGCCGTCCTCTTCCTCGATCTCGACCGCTTCAAGCTGGTGAACGACAGCCTCGGACACGCCGCGGGCGACGAGATCCTCGCGCAGGTGGCCCGGCGTCTCGCCGGACAGTTCCGGGCCGAGGACACGGTGGCCCGGGTCGGCGGCGACGAGTTCACCGTCCTGCTCGAGGAGGCCGGGTCCGAGTCCGAGGTCCGTCGGGCGGCGATCCGCTTCACGGAGGCGCTCGAGCAGCCGATGCGGGCGGAAGGGGAGACCTTCCACCTCACGGCCAGCGTCGGCATCGCCCTCAGCGACGAAGGCACGGTCTCGAGCCCGGGGACGCACGTGGACGAGATCGTCCGCCGCGCCGATTCCGCCATGTTCCGGGCGAAGGCCGATCCCGGCAGCTCGGTCCGCGTCTACGATCCCGACGCCGACGTCGAGGACCGGAGCCGGCTCCAGCGGGAGCGGGCGCTCCGGGAGGGGCTGGAGCGGGGCGAGTTCACGGTCCACTTCCAGCCCATCGTCCGGCTGGAGAGCGGCCGGATCGTCGGTGCCGAGCCACTCGCCCGCTGGGAACACCCGGAGCGGGGCACGGTCCTGCCCGAGAACTTCATCGAGCTCGCCGAGGAATCGGGCCTCATCGTCCCCCTGGGCGAAGCCCTGCTCGAGGAGGCCTTCCGCGCCGCGGTCGCCTGGACGGAGAACGAGCGCGTCGCCGACTTCGTCCTCCACCCGAACCTTTCGGCCCGGCAGTTCGAGGCGCCCGACCTCGTCGCCTCGGTCGACCGGATCCTCCGCTCCACCGGACTCGATCCGGCCCGCGTCCGCTTCGAGGTGACCGAGCGGGTCGTGATGCGCGGGTCCGAGCGGCTCGACGAGCTCCGGTCGCTGGGCGTGGGCGTGTCGATCGACGACTTCGGGATCGGCTACTCGTCGCTGAACTACCTCAAACGGCTGACGGTCGACGCGCTCAAGATCGACCTCGCGTTCGTGGGCGGAATCGGCGAGGACCCCCGTGACGAGGCGATCGTCCGGACGATCCTCACCCTCGGCGAGGCGATGGGGCTGGAGGTCGTCGCCGAGGGGATCGAGAGCCCCCACCAGCTCGAGCTGCTCCGCGGCCTGGGCTGCGTGTACGGTCAGGGCTTCCACTTCGCCCGCCCCCTCCCCCGAGATCGCTTCGAGGCGCTGCTGGAGGAGCAGCCGCTGGGCTGAGGGCGGGCCGGCGGCCGCCTGAGGGCGGGGCCGCCGGCCGCGGTGCCGACCCACGGCCCGCGGGCGTGTGCGCGCCGCTATTCCTCCAGCCGCAGGCCCCAGGCGCGGTCCACCTCTCCGACGAGCGCCTCCCAGCGCGGGTCCTCCCTCAGTGGAGCCAGCGCGGGATGGTAGCGAAGGGCGGGCGTGTGCATCGAGTTCCAGTCGGCCCGACCGAAGGCCTCGAAGGCCTCGTCCAGCTCGCCGAGGCCCACGTGCGCCACCCCCTCGCCGTAGGCGTGTCCGGCCGCCGCCACGTTGCCGGCCAGCTCCCGGGCCCGCGCGGTGTCGCCGGCGGCGGCGTGGGCCAGGGCGAGCCAGCCCATGTGGCGCGGCCGCCCGCGATCGCTGGCGTGCTCGACCCCGCGTCGGAGCGCGGCGATCGCCGAGTCGTGGCGTCCCATCAGGCTCAGGGCCTGCCCCTCGATCAGGTGGGCCCACGGGTAGTCCGGCGACTGCTCCCGAGCGCGGCGGGCGTGCTCGACGACCTGCTCCAGCGATCGATCGGCGTACAGGAGGCCGCTGGCGAGCGAGACGCGGGCGGGAGGTGAGAGCGGGCTGCGGCGGACCCAGCGCTCGAGGTGGGGAATCCCCTCCTCGAGCCGCCCGAGCGTGAGGTGCATCCAGCCGAACCAGCCCGCGTAGCCGCTCCGCTCGAGCGACCGGACCGATTCCGGCCCCCGGCGCTGGAGCATCCGCACCAGGCCGAGCGAGTGATGGGCCTCCGCCAGGTCGCCGTCCAGCTCGACAGCGCGCTGCGCGGTCTCCTCCGCCGTGGCGAGGGCGGCACCGCTCTCCATGAAGCCGTACCACTCCAGGAGGACGTGGGCTTCCGCCAGGCCGGCCCAGGCCATCGCATAGGCCGAGTCACGGCCGATCGCGCGCCGGAAGAAGTCGACGGCGCGCCGCATCCCGATCTCACTCCGCTGCTCGAGGTACCGGCGCCCCTCTACGTGGAGCCTGTACGCGACCAGATCCTCGGTGGGGATCCGCTCGACGAGCTCCGCCTCGGCGCCGGTGATCCGAACCTCGAGCGCTCCCGCGATCTGCCGGGTGAGGTCCGCCTGGATGTCGATCAAGTCCTCGGGGGTCAGCTCCCGTCGGTAGCTCTCCGCCCACACGTGCGCCTCGGTCAGGGGATCGATGAGCTGGGCGTTGACCTGCACCTCGTCGCCGATGCGCTCGACGTCGCCCTCGAGGACCCAGTCCACGTCGAGCTCCCGGGCGATCTCCCCCACGCTCTGCTCCGAGTCGGCGTAGCGCCGCATCGAGCGCTGCGCGATCACCTGGACGCCCGAGACCTGCGCGAGCCGCGTCAGGAGGTCGCCGTGGACCCCCTCGGCGAAGAGGGCCGCGTCGTCGCCGCCGATGGGATCGAAGGGGAGCACGGCGATCGACGGCTCGGCGGACGCCGCGCCCGCGCTCGCGGCTCCGTCGCCGTCCCCGCCCCACGCGTACCAGCCGGCGAGGCCGGCGAGGGCCAGGACGGAGAGCACGAGGAGGACCGCTGCCGGCGGACGGGTGCGCCGTGGCCCGGATCCCCCGCCCCGCTCCACGACGGCCTCTCCTTCGCGCCCCGCCGGGTCCTCGCTTTCGCCGCGTCCCGAGCCTTCCGTCACCTCGTCGGACACCGACCGATCGGCGCCGCTCCGCAGCCGCCCGGCCAGCTCCCGGACCTCGGCGCTCGGCTCGACGTCCAGCTCCTCCTCCAGCAGACGAGCGTGGACGTCCGCCACCCGGAGCGCCTCGGCCCTGTTGCCGGCCGCGGCCAGGGCCTCCATCAGCGCGGCCACCACTCGGGAGTCGTAGGGGTCGGACCGCGCTCGCTCCCGCCACCACGCCGCCGCCCGCTGCGGCACCCCCCGCTCCTCCGCCCGCCGGGCCAGCACCTCGAGGGCCCCATGATGGGCCTCGCGGAGCCGCTGCCGCTCGCGGTCCCTCCAGTGGTCGAATCGCGACGAACCGCGGAGCGCGAATCCGTCCAGGAAAAGGCCGCCGTAGCACTGCACCGCCGCCTCCGGGTCGTCCGCCGCGAGGGCCTCCTCGAAGCGGACCACGTCGCAATCGACGGCCTCCGTGTCCAGACGGAGGTCGTCGCCCACCGAGAGGATCGCCTCCTCGCCGAGGACGCTCCGGAGCTGGTGCAGACAGGTGTTGAGACGGTTGCGGGCCGTCGACTCCGGCGCTTCGGGCCATAGGAGGCCCACGATCTTGCCGCGCGACAGCGTCCGGGCGGCGTCGGTCGCCAGCAGCGCGAGGATCGCGAGGGGGTGACGGCGGCCGGCCGGACCCGAGACGGGACCGTCGTCGTCCTCGAGCGCGACGCTGCCGAGCAGCCTCAATCGGGCCATGTATCCCGAATTGACGAAGCGTTGACGGGCCGTTTACGCGTCGTTGCGTGGCCGGGCCGAAGTTACGTCCATGAGCAACGCCGCACCACGTGACTCGCATCTCGGAGGCAGTCATGAGCACCGCACGCATCGCGAGCGCCGCGAGGAGCTGGGGAGCGGCGACAGCCGTCCTCCTCGTCGCCGCGGCCTGTGAGGACGCGCCGCAGACCGTGCCCACCGGGCCGGGCGCGGAAGCCGACTTCGCCAGCGGCCGCGCGGGCCCGAACGTGGTCGAAGTGACCGCCGGCCACCAGGAATTCGTGACCTCCCACGAGAAGATCGGCTCGGGCTGGACGACCTTCCGGTTCGAGAACCGGTCGCACTCGCCGCACTTCCTGATCATCGAGAAGATGCCCGTCTTCGGTGACGACCAGAAGACGGTCGAGGACAGCGAAGCGGAGGTCGTGCCGGTCTTCCAGAACTTCATGGACGCGATCCGGGGCGAGCCGAT
>CAZEUW010000078.1:0-9925 GCA_964515425.1 uncultured Gemmatimonadota bacterium
GTGCGCCGGATGTCCACGTCCTCCTAGATCGTCAGGGTGGAATCCCCGTTCACGGCCGCCTTCCGTGAGATGCCCTCGGGGAGGCCCGGCTCGACCCGCCGCGCGAGCAGGTCCGCCAGCTCCTCCGCGTCCAGGCGGACGGTGGCCGGCGGGGCGGCGGCCAGGAAGCGGTCGACGGCGGAGCCGGAGGCTTCCGACGCCCGGTCGTCCCGGGCGTCGGCGCCGGGACCGTCCGCCCGTCCGTCCCTCGCGGCCCCGTCGCCGGCGGAGGTGTCCGTGGCGCCGGCGGCGGCGGTCGAGTCGCCCACGATCCCGAAGCGGCCGTCCTCCGCCGCGTTCCGCTCCGCCGGCGACGCACCCTCCTCCACGGCCGTGGGGCCCGCCTGCATCTCCTCCCACCACGCCTCGATCTCGGCCCGGTAGAGCCAGCCCACCGTGGTACCCAGCACGAGCAGCGTGAGGCAGCCGATGCGGCTCAGGCACCCCCGCAGGCGGCCCACCGCTCAGCCCTCCCCCAGCGGCACCGACTCCTCGACGCTGTAGGTCGCCCCGTCGGGGTGCAGGTGGCTGCGCATGAGCTGGAGGCGGTCGGTCGCGAAGGACGCGTCGGCGTCGAGCGAGCGCGCGGTCGCCTCCAGCTCGCGGAACTCGCCGGCGTTCGCCTCGTCCCGCGCCCGGCCGACCGTGACGTGCGGCCGGAACGCCCGCGTCTCGCGATCGATGCCGAGGCTGGCGAAGCCGTGCTCGAGGTCGTGCTTGAGCGCACGGAGCTGGGGCGTCGCGTCCACGCCCACCCACAGGACGCGCGGGCGCCGCAGGGAGGGGAAGGCCCCCGGCTCGTGCAGCGCGATGTCCACGGGCCGGTAGCCCGAAGCGACGCGTCGGAGCACCTCGGCGAAGGCGTCCCGCCGCTCGGGACGGACCTCGCCCAGGAACTTCAGCGTGAGGTGGTAGGTCTCCTCGTCGATCCAGCGGACCGGGAAGCCGTGCTCCCGGAGGGGCGCGAGCGACTCGTGCACCTTCCGCTTCAGATCGTCGGGGATGTCGACGGCGACGAACAGACGCATCCTGACTCCAGCAAGCTCTAGGGCGATCCCGGACCGCGGCGACGGCGGCCGCGAGCGTTCGACCATGCATACGCCGAATCGAACCGGCCGTTTCCCCTCCCGATCGGCGAGCGTGGACACGCCGGGCCCGCGGCCCTACGCTCACGGTCGAACGGGACCGACGCTACACCCGGGAGGCGCGACCCATGGAACGGTATCGGATCTCGGTGGCGGGCGACGACCTGACCTTCTCGGCCGCCCACTTCCTCACCTTCGGCGGCGGTGCCTCCGAATCGCTGCACGGCCACGACTACCGGGTGACGGTCCGCGTCGCCGGTGGCCTCGACGAGCACCGGATGGTGCACGACTTCGTCGACCTGAAGGAGCGCGTCCGCCGTCGGATCGGCGCGCTCGACCACCGGGTGCTGCTGCCGGACCGCAATCCCTCGCTCGAGGTGACGACCCGCGGCTCGACCGTCGTGGCCACCCGGGACCAGCACGAGTACCGCTTCCCGGCCGACGACGTCGTGCTGCTCCCCGTTCCGAACACGACCGCGGAGATGATCGCCGGCCACCTGGCCGACGGGCTCGCCGAGGAGCTCGTCTCCGTCGATGCCGGGCTCGAGGAACTCGCCGTGGAGGTCGAAGAGGCGCCGGGCCAGTCGGCCACGGCGGTCCGCGACCTCGGCGGCGGCGACAGGGGATAGGGGCGAGCCGTGGTCCTGCTGATCGACAACTACGACTCGTTCGTCCACAACCTGGCGCGCTACCTACGGGAGCTGGGCGAGGAGGTCGTCGTGCGCCGCAACGATCGTGTCACGGTCGAGGAGGCGCGGGCGATGGCTCCCGGGCACGTGGTCCTCTCGCCGGGGCCGTGCACGCCGGCGGAGGCCGGCGTCTCGAGCCGGATCGTGGCCGAGATCGACGACGTCCCCCTGCTGGGGGTCTGCCTCGGACACCAGTGCATCGGCGCCGCCTTCGGGGGGCGGGTGCTGCGCGCGGACCGGCCGATCCACGGGAAGGCGTCGCCGGTCCGCCACGACGGCGACGACCTCTTCACCGGCCTCCCCGACCCGCTCCGCGCCGTCCGCTATCACTCGCTCGTCGTCGACCCGGGAGGGATCCCGGAGGAGCTGGTCGTCACGGCGTGGACCGAGGAGGGCGAGGTCATGGCGCTGCGCCACCGGGAGCGACCCGTGTGGGGGCTCCAGTTCCACCCGGAGGCCGTCCTCACCGAGCACGGCCACGGCCTGCTGGCCAACTTCCTGGCGCTGGGACGGGGCGCGCCGGCCCCCGGCCCCGGACGCGACGCCCGGAGCCGGGAGCTCTGAGCTCAGCCTCCGTCCGCTTCGCGCCGCACCGTGATCGTGCGCTCGGTCGCGTTGAAGGGCCCCTCCACGACCGTGCTGTCGGGGGCGAGCAGCTCGAGTCGCACCGTGTGCGACCCGGTCGGGAGCCCCTCGAGGAAGTGGGGTGCCCAGGTGGTCAGGTCCCAGCTCAGGGTGTCGTCCACCGTCAGACGGACGCGGTGGTCCGAGGGGCCCGTGCCGAGGGCGACGTTCGAGAGGTAGAAGTCGACCATGATCCGGTCGGCGTCCGGGCCGGCGTACTCACCCTTCGGCCGGCTGTAGGTGAGCATCGGGCCGTCGAGGTCGAACGGGGGCTCGCGCGACGTCAGCGAGTCCGCGTCGGCCGCCGTGTCCGGCACGAAGAACCAGGTCGTGGCGAAGGCGCCGTCCGCCTTCACGCTCTCGTGCCACTGACGGGAGGGGAAGGCGCGCAGCAGGTGGAAGCCGGGCTCGGCGTCCTCGACGCGGACGCGCGAGCCGAGGTCGTAGATCGCCCGGTACGGCTCGTCGTCGAGGATGAAGTGGACGTGCTGGCCGCGATCGGACAGGGCCAGCCCCCGCTCCTCGGCCCCCGGGGTGGGCTCGCCGAGCCGGAACCCCCGCAGCGCCAGCCGCGCCCCGAGGGAGCCGTCGGCGGCGATCGTCCCCGGCACCGGCGACTGGAAGGAGAGGTTCACGTCTCCGACCTCGCCGTCGGCGCGCTCGCCCTCGACCAGCCGCACCCGATCCTCCGCTTCGCCGCACGCCGTCGCCAGCAGCGCGGCCGCCGCCAGCGTAGCCATCGCTCGCGTCGCTCTCCTCATCCCGTGCCTCCCGTCCTCCGGTTCCGATCGTCCCCTAACGCGTGGACCCGGCCGCCCCGAACCCCGACCGCGCCGACGTGTATCCGGCTTCGACGACCCGTGTTCGACGCTGCGGGGGCGGCCACACCTCCTTGATGCAGGTTCGATTCCGGGGGGAGCCGGGCGGCGCCCGGAGCCCCGACCGCACGCTTCGCCACACCACGAACGAGGGGACGAGACTCCCATGACCCGACGGACATCCGTGCTCCACGGCCTGGCTCTCCTGCTGCTTGCCCCGCTCCTCCTGCCGGCGGCACCGCTCGCGGCCCAGTCGGCCAGCGAGGTGCTGAACACCGCGCTCGAGCGCTACGAGCGGGGGATCGAGGGCATCGACGACTACACGGTGACCCAGGAGGCCATGGGCTTCACGACCACCGACACGTTCGTGAAGCGGGAGGTCGACGGGCACCCCGTCTTCGTGTCCGCCGACGCCGCCTCCGACACGGCCGGCGCCCTGCCCCAGGGCTGGGGCAACCCCTACAGCATGATCCCCGAGCTCGCGGCACGGGCCGAGATGACCGGCACCACCGAGGTCGACGGCCACGAGACGTGGGTGATCGAGGTCACGGACATGGAAGGGCTCGACACCGGCGGCATGACCCCGGCCGAGGTCGAGGGCGAGTTCCGGCCCCGGCGGATGACCTTCTTCCTCGGGACCGGCGACTACCTGCTGCGGCGCATGTCCCTCTCCGGGGAGCTCGCCCGGCAGGACGGCACCACGAGCCCGATCGACCTCGACGCCCGCTTCCGGGACTACCGGACCGTCGAGGGGATGCCGCACCCGTTCGAGATCCGTATGCACATCGAGGGGGTCGCCTCCAGCATGTCGGAGGAGGAGATGGCGCAGGCGCGCCGTCAGCTCCAGCAGCTCCGGGAGCGCATGGAGAACATGCCCCAGCAGCAGAGGGACATGATGGAGCAGATGATGGGTCCCCAGATCGAACAGCTGGAGGCGATGGTCGAGTCCGGCGCGGTCGACGTGACCGTCACCGTTCAGGAGGTGAAGGTCAACCAGGGCGTGGCCGAGGGCTCCTGACCCGCCGTCACTGCCCTGCCCCGTCGGAGCAGGGCCTCCATCGTCAGCGGAGCTCCCCTCGGATGTAGTCCTTCAGGTGACGGTTCTCCCACTCGGCGTCGCGGCGGCAGGCGTTCACGACATCGCCGATCGAGACGATCCCCTGCAGGCGGCCGTCCTCCATCACCGGGAGGTGGCGGATCCGGTTCTCCGTCATGACGTCCATGCAGTAGTGGGTGTCGTCGTCGGGAGTGCCCACGAGAAGGTCCGTGGTCATGACCTCCCGCACCGGGGTGGCGGAGAGCCGCTCGGGCTCCTCCGCTCCGAGCCGAAGCACGTCGCGCTCGGTGAGGATGCCCTGCACCGTGTCGTCGGCGACCACCACGACCGAGCCGATGTTGTGCTCCACCAGCACCCGCATCGCGTCCAGGACCGGGATGTCGGGCGGGGCGGTGACCACGTCGCTGCCCTTGACCGTCAGGATCTCCCGGATCTTCATGAAGACCTCCCTGGCCGGGTTGGAGGTCGGCGCGCGGCCCGGCGGCCGCGCGACGGGAACCGCCGGACAATCTGGACCCCGACCGGAGCGCAGTCCAGCGGACGCAGCCGCCCGGGCGGCCCCCGGGACGGACGCGAAGAGGCCGCCGGCCGGGCTCGGAGCCCGACCGGCGGCCGGTGAGATCGTCGGGTCACGGGACAGCGGGCCGACACCTAAGTGGTCGAACCCCGCGGCCTCCCGATTTTACCGCTTGACTGCCCCGTGCCCGATCTCCGGTATGGGTGGCGCTGCTCCTATCTCTTTCGCGTGCACGATGCTAACGTCCCGAGCGTCCCCCCCGTCGGACAGGATCGACGAACGAGCCGTCCGGCGCGACGAATCGGTGTCCGAGTGCGACGAACGGGAGCGGTCGCCGCCGCCGCGGGTTCCCGGCGGAGCCGCCGGCAGGATTCATCCTCCCTCCTCGTCCTCTTCCTCCGGGTTCTTCGGGCCGTCCGTGGCGCGGAAGTGGAGCGCTTCCGAGACGTGCTCGCCGCGTATCCGATCCGAGCCGGCCAGGTCGGCGACGGTGCGGGCCACCCGGAGCACCCGATGGCAGCCCCGCACGCTCAGCTTCCCCCCGTCCACCGCGCCGGAGAGCAATCCCTCGCCCACCGTGTCGAGCCGGCAGAGCGCCCGCACCTCGCGCACCGTGAGGTCGGCCGACGGCGCCCCCCGCTCGGTCCTCGCCGCCCCCCGCCGGCGTGCCGCCCGGACCCGGTCGCGGACCGGTGCGGAGCGCTCGTGGCCGACGCCGCGCCGGATCTTCCGCCACGCCACCGCGGTGACCGAGACGTGGAGGTCGATCCGGTCCAGGAGCGGTCCGCTCACCCGGCCCGCGTACGCGTTCGCCACCTTCGGGTCGCAGGTGCACCGGTGCTCGCCCGCGGTCCGGTAGCCGCAGGGGCAGGGGTTCATCGCGGCCACGAGTTGGAAGCGGGCCGGATAGGAGAGCGAGGCCCGCGCGCGGACCAGGCGGACGTAGCCCTCCTCGAGCGGCTGGCGCAGCGCCTCCAGGGTGGATCGGCCGAACTCGGGCAGCTCGTCGAGGAAGAGCACGCCCCGGTGGGCGAGCGACGCCTCGCCCGGGCGCGGCACCGCCCCGCCGCCCACCAGCCCCGCCGCGCTCACCGTGTGGTGCGGCGAGCGGAAGGGGCGCTCGGCCAACAGCCCCTCCCCGGGCGGCAGCGTGCCCGCCACGCTGTGGAGCGACGTGGCCTCCACCGCCTCGGCGAGCGTCATCTCGGGCAGGATGCCGGTGAGCCGGCGGGCGAGCATCGTCTTGCCCGAGCCCGGCTCGCCGCTGAGCAGCAGGTTGTGCCCGCCGGCCGCCGCGACCTCCAGCGCCCGCTTGGCCGTCACCTGGCCCACCACGTCGGCGAGGTCGGGCGTCGGGCCCCGATCGACGGCGCGGCGCTCCGGGACGTCGAGAGGGCCCGGGAGCGAGGCCCCGTCGCGCAGGAAGGCCACGACCTCCTCGAGCCCTCTGGCGCCGAGCACCCGGACCCCCGAGACCGGCCGCGCCTCGGGCAGGTTGTCCCGGGGGAGGATCAGCCCCTCGACCTCCTCCCTCCCCTGCAGCTGCAGGACCATCGGCAGCGCGCCGCGCACCGGCCGCAGGCTGCCGTCCAGCCCGAGCTCGCCCACCGTCGCCCACCGGCGGCAGCGGTCCGCCGGCAGGTCGCCCCACGCCGCCAGGATCCCCACCAGCACGGGGAGGTCGAGGGAGGCGCCGCCCTTGCGCACGCCCGCCGGCGCCAGGTTCACGGTGATCCGAAGGCCCGGCAGCCGCAGGCCGGCGGCCCGGGCGGCCGCCCGCACCCGGTCCTTGCCCTCGCGCACGCTGCTCGCGGGCAGGCCGACCATCTGGATCATCGGCGTCCCACGGGTGATCGCCACCTCCACCCGCACGGGGGACGCCTCCATGCCGCGGAGGACGAGGGAGGGGACCGTGGCGAGCATGACCCGGAGGCTGGCGCGTCCCGTCACCGGAGGCTCAAGCGGAGGGACCGTCCCGAGCCGATTGGCGACCCGCTCCGGCCGGCGCGTAGCTTGGTGAGCATGATCGAGCGGGCCGAGACCGTCGGGCGCACGGACCACCCGGGGGCGGGATCGGGCCGCGTCGTCGTCGTGGGGAGCGCCAACGTCGACCTCACCTTCTTCGTCGACGAGTTCCCCCGCCCGGGTGAGACCCTCTTCGGCCGGGGCTTCGACCTCGGGTTCGGGGGGAAGGGGGCGAACCAGGCGGTCGCCGCCCGCTACTGCGGGGCCGAGGTGGAGATGGTGGCGAAGGTGGGGGACGACCTCTTCGGCCCGCCCACGATCGAGAACTTCGAGGAGCTGGGGATCGGAGCGGAGCACGTGCGCGTCGAGCCGGGAGCCTCCTCGGGTGTCGCGCCGATCTTCGTCGACGGGGAGGGCGAGAACCGCATCATCGTCGTGAAGGGGGCGAACGACGCGCTCCGACCCGAGGACGTCGACCGGGCGGTCGCCGCCGGGGTGCTGGACGGCGCCGACCTCCTCGTGCTCCAGCTCGAGGTGCCGCTCGAGACCGTCTACCACGCGATCCGGGTCGCCCGCGAGCGGGACGTCCTCTCTCTGCTCAACCCGGCCCCCGGTCGTCCCCTCGACATGGAGGTCGTCCGGGAGGTCGATTACCTGGTCCCGAACGAGAGCGAGGCGGAGGCGATCACCGGGATGCCCGTCTCCGGTCCAGGGGAGGCCCGGCGCTGCGGCGAGCACCTGCTGGAGCGGGGCGTACGCCGGGTGATCGTCACCCTCGGAAGGCGCGGCGTCCTCGTGGTCGGGCCCGACGGCGTCGAGCACGTCCGACCCTTCGCGGTGGATCCGGTCGACACCACCGGTGCGGGCGATGCCTTCATCGGCTGTTTCGCCGCCTGTCTCGGCCGGGAGATGGCCGACCGGGAGGCGGTGCGGCGGGCCTCCCTCTACGCCGCCCTCTCCACCGAGGCGGTCGGCACCCAGAAGTCCTTCCGGTCCTGGGCGGAGCTCGAGGCGGAGTGGGAGGAGCGGGCGGGCGGGGTCCCGGATGGAGGTGCGGGTGGCTGACCGGAGGCTCCGCCGACCCGAGCGGCTCGACAGCCCGGTGCTCGAGAGCGTGCTTCCCGTGGTCGAGGGCTCGCGGCGGGTCTGGACCGACGTCGACCGGATCGTCGAGCACGCCGGCTGGATGGCCTACGAAAGCCTGCCGGTTCCCGACTTCACCCTCCCCTTCGAGATCGGAGGGGAGCCGGAGCGGAAGATCGACTTCGTCCTCGTCTCGACGGCGCTCGACTTCGCCTTCACCGACTTCGAGACCCGACAGGTCTTCGAGGTCGAGTACCGGGGGGAGCGGTGGTCGGATGCGCTGGCGCTCTTCGCGTGCATGGCGCGGGCGCTGGAGGAGGGGATCCCCTTCCTCGACGGGGCGTGGCTGGCGGGGGTCTCGGAGGATCGGCTCCGTGAGGTGTTCCGGGCCGAGGTCGAGCTGCCGATGCTCACCGAGCGGGCCGAGATCCTGAGGCGGATCGGAACGACGCTCGAGGAGCGCTACAGGGGCCGGTTCCACCGGTTCCTCCGGGAGGCTCCCTCCCGGCTGTACGCGGGGTCGGATTCGGGCAGGGGGCCGGATCCGCTCGCCGGTGGAGGGACCGGGGGCGGGCTGATCGACCGGCTCGTCACCGAGTTCCCCCGCTTCGACGACACCGCCGTGTACGAGGGGCGGGAGGTGGCCTTCCACAAGCTCGCCCAGCTCGGGATCTGGATGCTGTACGGGGCGGTGCCGCGGGAGGTGTTTCCGCTGGAGGACCCGGAGCGGCTCACCGCCTTCGCCGACTACATCCTCCCCGTGGCGCTGGAGGTGATGGGGATCCTCCGCTACGACGCGGAGCTCGAGCGGACGATCGCCGCGGGGGAGCCGATTCCCGCCCGGAGCCCGGAGGAGGTGGAGATCCGTGCCCACACGATCTACGCCACGGAGCTCCTCACCGAGGAGGTGAACCGGATCCGCCCGCGCGCCCGCCAGGTCATCGTCCCGCAGATCGACTACCGTCTCTGGAGCCACTATCACGAGACCTTCCGCCCCCACCACCTGACCCGGACGGTCATGTACTGATCGACGGGTCCGGGGTTGCCCCCTCCCGGAGTGGACAGGTGGAGGCTCGTCATTGCGTGATGAGCCCGAGCCGGGGTCATCGACACGCCGTGAGCAGGCTGTGTCCAGGCTGTGTCCGCCGTCCGGAGCCCGCGTCCGGCCTGTCCGGGCTTCTTGCCGCCTCCGGAGGGCCGGGATAGCATGCCCCGGAACCTGGCGCACAGCCCCGCTCCGGAGGAGGCCATGTCGGCCGGCGATCCGAGCCACGCCGCGCGGAACAGCGACCGGCCCCGCCGGCTGAGCGAGCTCACCTGGCGCCAGGCGGTCGCCGCCGTGCGCCAGGACCCGCGCCTGCTGGTGCCCGTCGGCACCCTGCTCCAGCACGGGCCCCACCTTCCGCTGGGCACCGACATCATCGTGGTGACGCGGCTCGCGGAGGAAATCTCGCGCCGTCGGGGGGTACTCCTCGCTCCGACGATTCCGTTCGGGGCCGGCTCCGAGCGGGACGCCGAGTACGCGGGCTCGGCGCCCGTGCGGGGCAAGACCCTGCACCGGACGCTGAACGAGCTCGTGTCGTCCTGGGAGCGGCACGGCTTCCGCGAGTTCGTGCTGCTCACGGCACACGGATTCGGGCCGCACCTGCAGGCGTTGGCCACGGTCGCCAGCGAGACGGCGCGCGTCCGTGCCGTGGACCTGCACGCGGTGGACCTGTCGGAGTTCCTCGACGTCCACCACGGCGGGGAGCACGGGGGCGAGCTGGCGACGTCGCTGATGCTGCACCTGGAGCCGGAGCTGGTCCGGACCGAGGAGATCGAGGACCTGGAGCTGCCGACGGAGGTGGTCGCCGGGCTGCGGGTGGGAGAGGAGCCGATCCCGCCGCCGGGCTCCTCCGGCGTGGTGGGACGCCCGAGCATCGCCTCCGCCGAGAAGGGCCGCCGGGTGTTCGAGCACCTGGTGGAGTTCCTGGGCGAGCGGCTGTTCGGCGGAAGCGAGATCACGACGGGAGGCGAGCGATGAGAGGGCGAGCTGGCATCGAACCCCC
>CAZEUW010000079.1:0-9906 GCA_964515425.1 uncultured Gemmatimonadota bacterium
GGTAGGAGGAGGTGTCCACCCGCCCGATCACGTAGGCGAAGAAGCCGAAGGTCAGGATCGCGATCGCGCTCAGCCCGGAGGCCAGCCCGTCCAGCCCGTCGGTCAGGTTCACCGCGTTGGAGGTGCCGGTGACGACCAGCGCCACGAAGAGCGGGAAGGCCGGCGCCCAGATCGCGATCTGGAGGTCCTTGAAGAAGGGGAGCATCGTGTTCGTCGGACCGTGCGACGACAGCGGGAAGAGGTAGAGCACCACCCCGAGGCCGAGGCCGAGCACCATCTGCCACACGAGCTTGTGGCGGGCGATCAGGCCGCGCGACTCGTGGCGCACGACCTTCAGGTAGTCGTCCATGAAGCCGATCGCGCCCATCCAGGCCGTCACGAGGGCGGCGATCAGGACGTAGGCCCGATCGAGGCGCGCCCACAGGATCGTCGGCAGGAGGATCGCCGCCAGCAGGACGAGGCCGCCCATCGTGGGCGTGCCCGCCTTCCGGAGGTGCGACTGGGGGCCCTCGAGCCGCACGACCTCGCCCCATCCCCTCCGCTTCAGCCACGCGATCACGGGCGGCCCCACCACGAAGCTGGTGAGCAGGGCGGTCACCATCGCGCCCGCCGCGCGGAACGAGATGTACTGGAAGACGTTGAAGAGGATGTGCTCCTCGGCCAGCGGGAAGAGCAGGTGGTAGAGCATCAGGCCACTCCGGCGTCGGCCGCGAACCGCGCCCGGAGCGGCCCGAGCGCCCGCTCCATCCGCGCCCCGCGCGAGCCCTTCACCAGCACGGCCTCGTCGCCCTCCAGCGCGGCCGCCAGCCGGCGGCCGGCCGCCTCGGCGTCCTCGACCGCCAGCACCCGATCGTCGCCGGGCGCCACCGCCTCGAAGGCGTCGACGAACGCGCCGGTGGCCGCGATCGGCGCGAAGCCCGCGTCGAGCAGCAGCCGGGCGACCCGCCGGTGCTCGCCCGCCGAGGCGTCGCCGAGCTCGAGCATCGAGCCCACCGCGGCCGCCCGCGGCCGGTCGCCGAACTCGCCCGTGCACCACCCGACCACGGCCTCGAAGGACTCCGGGTTGGCGTTGTAGCAGTCCACCAGCACGACGAGCCCGCCCAGCTCCTCGTCCTCGCTCCGACGGCCGGTGGGCCGGAACTCGGCCAGGGCCCGCGCGGCCGCCTCCGGGTCGGCGCCGAGCGCCTCGGCGGCCGCGACGGCGAGCAGCGCGTCGCGCAGGTGGTGCTCGCCCCCGGCCTCGACCACGAAGCCGACCCCGGCGCGCTCGAACGTGACGCGGCGGGCCCCCACCTCCCAGGCGTCGGGCCGGACGTCGGCCTCCGGCCCCACGCCCACGACGAGGGTGTCCGGCCGGATCCCGCGCGCCGCGTCGGCGAGGAAGGGCGGCCGCTCGCCCACCAGCGCCGCGCCTTCCTCCGAGGCGCCGCGCAGCAGGTCGAGCTTCTCCTCCAGCACCCCCTCCACGCTCCCCAGCCGCTCCAGGTGCGCGGGACCCACCGTCGTGATCAGCGCGTCGTCGGGCGCCGCGACCTCGGTAAGCGCGGCGATCTCGCCGGGAGCGTTGGTGCCGAGCTCCAGCACCCAGACCCCGGCGCCCGGCGGCGCGGCGAGCACGGTGAGCGGAAGGCCGACCTGGCTGTTCAGGTTCCCGGCCGTCCGGTGGACCCGGAAGGAGGGCGCCAGCGCGGCCGCCGTCATCTCCTTCACGGTCGTCTTGCCGGAGGTGCCGGTGATCGCGAGCACGCGGGCGTCGGCGTCCCGTCGCACCCCGGCCGCCAGCCGCATGAGCGCCGCCCGCGTGTCCTCGACCCGGAACCACTCCATCGGCAGGTCCGGCGGGCTCCGGTCGGCGGGGACCACCGCCCCGATCGCCCCCGCCTCGCCGGCCTCCTCGAGGAACTCGAAGCCGTGGGTCCGCTCGCCGGGCAGCGCGAAGAAGAGGCCGTCCGGCTCCACCTCGCGGCTGTCGACGGCGTAGGAGCGGTAGACCCGCTCCTCGCCCCCGCCCCCGAGCCCGAGCGCCTCCCGGATCCGGCCGGAAGCGAGCCGCGGGCTCACGGTGCCTCCTCCGCGACGAGCGCGTCCACGATCGCCGCCTCGTCGAAGGGGACCTTGCCGTCGGCCAGCGCCTGGTAGGTCTCGTGGCCCTTCCCCGCCAGCAGCACCACGTCGCCCGGCCCCGCCCAGGCCAGTGCGGCGGCGATCGCCTCGCGGCGGTCCAGCACCACGGCGTGGGAGCCGTGCCGCATGCCCGCCACCACCTGGCGGGCGATCTCAACCGGGTCCTCGGAGCGGGGGTTGTCCGTGGTCACGAAGACCCGGTCCGCCCCCGCCTCGGCCACCCGTCCCATCTCCGGCCGCTTGCCCGCGTCCCGGTCGCCCCCGCACCCGAAGACGACGGCCAGCCGGCCCTCGGGGGGACGGAGCACCTCGAGGGCGCGGCGGAGCGCGTCCGGCGTGTGGGCGTAGTCGCGGATCACGAGCGCGCCGTCCCGGTGGAGCACCTCCATGCGGCCGGGGATCTGCGGCGCCCGCGAGAGCGCGGCGGCCACCGCCCGGGGCTCCATGCCGGAGCCGAGGGCGACCGCGGCCGCGGCGAGCGCGTTGTGCACATTGAAGTCGCCCGGCATCGGCAGGTCGACGGAGATCCGCTCCTCCCCGGCCGCCAGGGTCCAGCGGCTCCCGTCCGGAGCGTGGCGCACCTTCACGGCCCGGACGTCCGCCCCCGCTCCGGTCCCGAAGGTGACGCGCCGGGCGCCGGAGGGCGCTCCCAGCCCGTCCCAGGCCGGCTCGTCCGCGTTGACGACCAGCAGGCCGCCGTCGCGCAGCAGCTCCACCGCGCGGAGCTTGGCCGCCCGGTAGTCCTCCATGTCGGCGTGGTAGTCGAGGTGCTCGCGGCTGAGGTTCGTGTAGGCCAGCGCCGCGAAGGCGATCCCGTCCACCCGCCGCTGGTCGAGCGCGTGGGAGGAGACCTCCATGGCGACCCGCTCGACCGCCCCGTCGCGGAGCTCCGCCAGCTCCCGCTGCAGCTCGACCGGGCCGGGCGTGGTGAGGTCGCCCGCGGTGCGCTCTCCGTCCGGGCCGATCACGCCGAGCGTGCCGACCGACGCGGCCGGACCCGCCCTCGAGAGGAGGTGCCGGAGAAGCCAGACGGTGGTGGTCTTGCCGTTGGTGCCGGTGACGCCCGTGACGGCGAGGGCCCGGGACGGATCGCCGTGGAACAGGCTCGCCAGGTGGGCGAGCGCCGTACGGCCGTCGTCCACGACGAGCTGGGGGAGGTCCACGCCCGGGTCGCGGCGTTCGACCACCGCCCCTGCCGCCCCGGCGCGCCGCGCGTCGGAGAGGAAGGCGTGGCCGTCGACGCGGAGGCCCGGGACGGCGCAGAAGAGGTCGCCGTCGCCGACCTCGCGCGAGTCGTCGGTGAGGCCGGAGAACGACGGAGGGGGCTCCCCCTCCCACCTCGGCGAGAGCCCCTTCTCCGACAGCCGCTCGACGATCCGCTCGTGCCGCACCGTCTCCGAACCGCTCACGTCCGCACTCGATTCCAGGCCCGCCGCGGGAGCGCCCGTCCCCGCCGCGCGGGGGAGAGCGCCCGCCATCAGCGGAGTACGACCCGGGAGCCGGACTCCACGCGGGCACCCGGTGGAGGCTGCTGGTCCCGCACCGTTCCCCGGCCCCGGAGTTCCACCCGCAGCCCCAGCTCGTGGAGCCTCGCGGCCGCCGTCCGCAGCGGCAGCCCCCGGAGATCGGGCAGCACCCTGTTCCCCACGACGGGGGCGGGGGGGCCGCTCGCCGTCGTCGCGGGGGTCCCCTCGCGCTGGTCGATGGCGAAGCGGGCCGCCGAGCCGCCGGTCGGGCCCGTCCGCTCCCATCGCGTGCCGCCCGCGCTCGCTGCCCGCGCGCCCACGCCGGGAACCGTCACGCCGCGGGTCGCCAGCGCCGCCTGCAGCGTCGATCGGCTGATCGGCGCCGCCGTCAGGCCGCCGTAGAACTGACCCTGCGGGTCGTTCAGCTTCGTGAGGATCACGAGCCGGGGATCCTCCACCGGTGTGTACCCGACGAAGGAGGATGCGTACCGGCCCGACTGGTAGCCTCCGCCTCCGGCGACCCTCGCCGTGCCCGTCTTCCCGGCCACCGGCAGGGTGGCCAGCGCGGCCCGCGTGGCCGTCCCGCCCTCCACCACCGTGCCGAGCACGCGGGTCACGCTGTCGGCCACCGAGCGCGGGATCACGCGACGGAGCGGCCGTGGGCGCCGCTTCTCGACCGTGCTTCCCTTCGCGTCGCGGACCTCGCGCACCAGGTAGGGCCTCATCAGCACGCCCCCGTTGGCCAGCGCGCCGTAGGCGGCCGCGAGCTGCAGCGACGTCACCGAGATCTCGTAGCCCATGGCCAGCGACGCCTGGCTCAGCTTCGACCAGTGCTCGGGGCGGCGCAGCCGCCCGGGGGACTCGGCCGGGTAGGCGACGCCCGTCGGCACCCCGAAGCCGAAGTCGCGCAGATAGCTGTACTGCAGCCCGCGCTCGAGACGGTCGGCGAGCTTGGCCGCCCCCACGTTGCTCGAGTAGCGGACGACCTCGGCCACCGACAGGCTGTCGTAGCCGTGGACGTCGCGGATCGTGCGGTGCTCGCGCTCGAGCACGCCGCCTTCGACGTCGACCGTGTCGCCGAGCCTCGCCCGTCCCTCGGCGAGCAGGCTCGCCAGCAGGAAGGGCTTCAGCGTGGAGCCCGGCTCGTAGGCGTCGGTCAGGGCCGGCACCCGGAGGCTCCCCTCCACCCGCCGGCTGGCGAGGGCGAGGATCTCCCCGGAGTGGGGATCGAGCATCAGGACGTCGCCGCCCGAGGCGCCCGTCTCCTGCATCGCGCGTTCGAGGGCGTCCTCGGCGATCCGCTGCAGCTCGGGGTCGAGCGTGAGCACGACGTCGTGGCCCGGCCGCGGCTTCGAGATCTGGGCGTCGGGGAGCCGGTACTCCCCCCCGTGGGCGTCGCGGCGCCGCATCACCGCGCCCGGCCGTCCCCGGAGCAGCGAGTCCAGCACCATCTCCATGCCCGCCCGCCCCTCGCCCTCGGGCGTGACCGATCCCAGCAGCGCCTCGGCGAGCCCACCCTGGGGGTGGACCCGGTCGGTCACCGCCTCGAAGTGGAGGCCGCGGCGGACGGCGCCCCTCAGGCGGTCCAGCTCCTCCAGCGGGAGGAGCCGCGGCACGGCGTTCCAGCCCGAGCCCGAGGCCAGCTTCCGCTGCTGGCGGCGGGTGAGGCCGAGCACGTCGGCGATCGTCGCGGCGGCCCGGGCGGCGTCGCGGGTCTCGGCCGGCGCCAGGTAGGCGCGGTAGCGGATCGACTCGGCGGAGAGCACGGTGCCGTCGCGGGCGAGGATGCGGCCCCGGGGCGCCGGGACCTCCTCCTGGGCGGCGTTCTGGGAGGCCGAGACCTGCTTCCAGTGGTCGGCCTCCACGATCTGGAGCTCGCCGGCACGGAAGACGTAGCCCGCCGCGAGCAGGATCCAGACGGCGGCGAGGAACCGGCAGCGGCGCCGATGGACGCGAGAGTCCCGGGCGTCGCCCCGCGATCCGCCGCTTCGGCTCATGGCTCCCGCTCCTCTCCGGCCCCGCGTGAATCCCTCAAGAACGTGATCTCCTCGTCGCTGGCGGGACGGAGCCCCAGCCGCCGTGCCTCCCGCTGGATCCGCTCCCGCGACCCGAGCGAGTCCAGCCGCCGCATCTCCTCGCCGACCCGCGACTGCAGCGCGGTCCCCCTCCGCTCCAGCTCCGTGATCCGCTCCGAGAGGTCCCGCGCCCTCGACCCCCGCTCCACCGCCGTCAGCATGCCGGCCGCCAGCACGCCCGCCGAGCCGAGGAGGACGCCGCCCCGCAGCCAGCGGCGGGCGCGCAGCTTCCAGCGCGCGTCGCCCACCTCAGGCCCTCTCCCAGGCCCGCAGCTTGGCGCTGCGCGACCGGGGGTTGCGCTCGACCTCGTCCTCGGAGGGCGTGACCGGCCCCTTCACGACCGGCGCGCCCAGCGCCTCGCCGCGGCAACGGCACACGGGCAGAGCGGGCGGACAGACGCAGCTGCGGCTCCACTCCCGGAAGGCGTGCTTGACCGCCCGGTCCTCGAGCGAGTGGTAGGAGATCACCACCAGCCGCCCCCCGCCGGCGAGCAGGTCCCGGATCGCCGGGAGCCCTTCCTCCAGCGCCTCCATCTCGCTGTTCACCGCGATCCGGACGGCCTGGAAGATCCTCGCCTTGTCCCGCGGCGACGGCTCCCTGCCCAGTGCCCGCCGCATCGCCTCCACGAGGTCGTCGCTGGTTCGGAGCGGCTCCTCCTCGCGTCGGCGCACGACCTCGCGCGCGAGCCGACGCCATCTCCGCTCCTCGCCGAACTCTCGAAAGACACGCCCGAGCTCGCGCTCGGGCGCCTCGTTCAGAAAGACGGCCGCGGGCCTCCAACCGCCGGTTGTCCCGCCCATCCGCATGTTCAACGGTGTGCCCGGACGGAAGGAGAACCCGCGAACCGTCGTCTCTATCTGGTGCGAGGAAACGCCCAGGTCGAGCAGCGCCCCCGCCAGCCTCTCCGTTCCCGCTGTCTCTCGTATGAATCGAGGTGCGTTCCGGAAATCACCCCGGAGCACCGTCGCTCTGTCGCCGTACGGCCTCAGCCGCTCTCGCGACGCCTCGACCGCTTCGGGATCCCGATCCAGCCCCACGAGTCGGGCGGCGTCGGAAGCCCCGAGGATCGCCTCGGCGTGTCCGCCCCCACCCACCGTTCCGTCGAGGTAGAGCCCACCACGTCCGGCATCGAGGAAGCGAACGACCTCCTCGAGAAGGACGGGTTCGTGACGGAATTCCGCGGCACCGTCCGCCCCCTCTGCCACTCGCCGGCATCAGGCGAAGATCGAGCTCGCCAGCCGGTCGAACTCCTCGTCCTCGCCGGCCGTGCGCTCCTCGAACCGGTCGGGGTCCCAGATCTCGATCTTGTCCAGCGCCCCGACGATCAGCGCCTCGTCCTCCAGGCCGGCCTCGGTCCTCAGGTGATCCGGGATCAGGATCCGTCCCTTGCCGTCGGGCGAGGTCCGGACCGCGTTCCCGGTCAGCCTCAGCACGTGGGGTCGGAACTCGGGCCGCCGCTCGACCATCTCACGCAGCCGGGTCTCGACGCCTGCCCACGCCTGCTCCGGATAGAGCGTCAGCGCTTCGGGGTGGAACCCGATGAGGACGAACTCGTCGGAGTCGGCGTGGCGGTGAAACGGCGCCGGAAGGCTGACACGCCCCTTCGCATCCAGGGAGTACCGATACCTGCCGAGGAACCCGCTCAACGCTCATCCTCTCCTGTCCCGTGTGGCTCGTCCGACCCGCGTGGAAGGTGTTGCCCACTTTTTCCCACTTTTCCCCACGCGGACCCATTGTAGACCCGACCCGGGGGCGCCGTCAAGGGGTGACGCCGGGACGGCCCGGGCGGCGGCCGTGAGGGACGAACGAAAGGCCCGGCGGGGGAATCCGCCGGGCCCGGGTGCGGGTGTCGGCCCCGGGGTCAGCCCGGGGCCGCTCCTGTGAGGGTCGGGGCGGTCGTCAGCCGCAGGCCGCCCGCTGGATCTGCTCCTGACGGTAGATCAGGACGTCCACCGCCTGGGTGATCTGCTGCTGGCTGTTCGTCTGGTAGTCGCCGGCCTGGTTGATGTGCGGCAGCACCTGCTGGAAGGTCTGCAGGGCGCGCCGAGCGGGCTGACAGGCCTCCTCCTGGTTCGCGTCGTCCAGCTGACGTCCGATCCTGAAGTAGGAGTAGCCGGTCCAGAAGTGAAGCTGCTGTTCCAGGTCCTGGCTCTCGGCGAACTCGAGCGCGGCCTCGAACATGTTCGCGGCCTGCTGGAACCGCTGGTTCTGGTAGTACCGGTTGTGGCCGGTCGCGTAGAGCTGCTGGGCCACCTGGTTCGGCTGCGTGCCGCCGCTCTCGATGGCCGCTCGGAAGTCGGACATGGCGTCGCCGCGGTCCGCCCTCAGCTTGAAGAGGCCCCGCTTGAAGTAGGCGTTCGAGCGCGTCTCGTCGGCCGCGATGACCGAGTCCATGGCCGCGATCGCCCGTCCGAGCTGCTCCTGCCGCGCGAAGATGTCCGCCCGCAGCGAGTGCAGCGAGGCGCGCTCCGCGTCCGACTGCACCATGCCCAGCGCCCGGGAGGACACGTCCAGCGCCTGCTGCGTGTTGCCGAGCAGCAGGTGAGCGCCCACGACGTTGCGCAGCGTGCTGGCGTTGACGCTGTCGGGCTCGAGCTCGAAGTAGCGCTCGTAGGCGTTGATGGCCGTCCGCAGCGCCGCGCTGTCGGCGACGCCACCCTGCCGCCCTGCCTGCTGCCGGTCGCCTTCCGCCGGCGCCGACTGCTGCGTCGCCGCCGAATCGCCCGGGGCCGGCGCGCCACCCGCAGGCTGACGATCGCCGCTCGTGCCCCTCTGGAGGGCCACGTCGCCCAGGTACTTCCAGAAGGCGGCGTTGGTGGAGTCGCGCTCGATGCCGGCCTGGATGAGCTGCATCGACTCCGACAGAGCGCCGGCGTTGGCCAGGTTGTAGGCCACGCTCAGCCGGACGTCGGGGTCGTCGGGGTTGAACTCGAGGTACTGCCGGTAGAGCTCGATCGACCGCTCGCGGTTGCCCGCCTGGGCGTGAGCGAAGGCGAGCGACTGGAGCGCGCCCTCGTTCTCCGGCGTCTGCTCGACCGAACGCTCGAGGTAGTCGACCGCCTCCTGCCAGTTCTCGTTCTCGACGGCGACCTGGCCGCGGAGATACAGCGCCTGCGAGCTGTTCGGCCGGATCTCGAGGGCCCGGTCACAGTTGCGGGCCGCGTCCTCGAGCTGGCCCGCCGAGAGGTAGTCCTGGCAGTTGAGGCGGGCGCTCAGGTAGCTCACGTGCTCGTCCAGCGCCCGCGACACCCGCTGGGCCGCCTGCTCGGCCTCGTCGCCGCCGTCGCCCGGCACGCTGAAGCCGGGGATCTCGGTCTGCTCGCCCCGATCGGCCTCCACGAAGAGCGCGTCGACCCGGGCCCCGTCGCCCTGGCCGGACACGTCCCCGTAGATGATGAGCTGGGCGTTCAGCCGGCTGGCGAGCTGACGCCACGAGACCAGGTCCATCTGGTTCTCGTCGAGGTCGAAGCGGTCGATCGCCTCCTCGACCTCGTCCCGCGAGACGGGCACGAGCAGGTCGAAATCATCGACGCGGTCCCGCAGCTGCTCGGCGATGTCCCGGCCGAAGTCGTCGTCCACCGACCCCTCGGTCTGGAACGTCGCGACCAGCACCCGGGCGCGGCCGGAGCCGTCCTGGGCGCGGGCTTCCTCGTAGCCCAGCGCGACGAGGAGGAGCGCGGTGAACACGACGACGGTGCTTCGCATGAGCGCCTTCATTGGCTTCCCTGCTTCCGTGAGTCACTCGCCAACCGGGACGGCCATCGTGCCGCCCCGGCGGATCTCCAGTGGCGTTCCGACGGCTCTACCCGTGGGCCCTTCACCGGGTCCGACGGGGCTCCTCCGGTTCGCATCTATGAGACGAAGTGGCCGCCTCGCGCGTCACCCCCGATTGCGAGCAACTGCGGGGCCAGCGCGGAACGGTCGGCATCGTCGTGTCGGGAGTCGGGAGCGGGCCGGCCCCCGCGACGCCTCCACGGGGAGGCGGCGGCGCGAAGGTTTTAGGGGGAGGGTGGGGGCGTCAAGGTGGGGTCGCGACGGCCCACGTCGGTTCCCCCTCACCCCCGCGCCACCAGCCACCGGTAGGCCACCGGGATCGCCACCAGCACGAACACGGTGCTCGCCAGCAGCCCGCCGATCGTGGCCAGCGCGAGCGCGTTCCAGATGTTCTCGTCCTGGTGGGCGGAGAAGAGCACCAGCGGAAGCATCCCGAACACCGTGGTGAGCGTGGTCATCAGGATCG
>CAZEUW010000080.1:0-9786 GCA_964515425.1 uncultured Gemmatimonadota bacterium
CGCAGACCTCGCCATGGTCGTCTGGGACGGCACGGGCGTCGCCGGTCAGGAAGATGCCCTCTACCCCGACACGCTGGTGGGCACCGACAGCCACACGACGATGATCAACGGCCTGGGCGTGCTCGGTTGGGGCGTCGGGGGCATCGAGGCCGAGGCGGCGATGCTGGGCCAGCCGGTGAGCCTGCTCGTGCCCGACGTGGTCGGCTTCCGACTCGAGGGCACGCTGAGGGAGGGGGCGACGGCCACCGACCTGGTGCTCCGCGTCACGGAGATGCTCCGGGAGAAGGGGGTCGTGGGCGACTTCGTGGAGTTCTACGGACCCGGGGTGGGGAGCCTCTCGCTGGCCGACCGCGCGACGATCGGCAACATGTCGCCCGAGTACGGGGCGACCTGCGCGATCTTCCCGATCGATCGGGAGACGCTCGACTACCTCGCATTCACGGGCCGGTCCCCGGAGCGGGTGGCCCTCGTGGAGGCCTACGCCCGCGCCCAGGGACTCTTCCACACGCCGGAGAGCCCGGAGCCGGAGTACTCGGACACGCTGGAGCTGGATCTCGGATCGGTCGAGCCGAGCCTGGCCGGACCGACGCTTCCCCAGCAGCGGATACCGCTGACCCGTGCGAAGGAGGCGTTCGGAGAGGTGCTCGCCGGCCACCTGCCCGGAACGGGGGGCGGCGTCGACCCGACCGACTCCGTCTCCCGCTGGGAGTCGGAGGGGGGCGACGGCGCGGGCGGCTCCGCGGTGGCCGCTCGGGCGCCCGATCGAGCCACCGTGCGGCTCGGCGGCGAGGACACGCCCGACGGCGAGCCGGTCGAGTTCGAGCTCGAGCACGGTGCCGTGGTGATCGCCGCGATCACGAGCTGCACGAACACGTCGAATCCGTCGGTCATGATCGCTGCGGGCCTGCTGGCGAAGAAGGCCGTGGAGCGGGGTCTCGCGCGGCCGCCCTGGGTGAAGACCAGCCTCGCCCCGGGCTCCAAGGTGGTCACCGACTACCTCGAGGAGGCCGGGCTGATGCACTACCTGGAGGAGCTGGGCTTCGGCCTGGTGGCTTACGGATGCACCACCTGCATCGGCAACAGCGGCCCCCTGCCGGCGCCGATCCGTGAGGCGGTCCGGGCCGACGACCTCGTCGTCTGCTCGGTCCTGTCGGGCAACCGCAACTTCGAGGGCCGGATCAGCCCGGACACCCGGGCGAACTACCTCGCCTCACCCCCGCTGGTCGTCGCCTACGCGCTGGCCGGGCGGATGGACGTCGACCTGCGGAGCGAGCCGCTCGGCGTCGACGGGGAGGGCCGGGACGTCTACCTGGCGGACCTCTGGCCGAGCCAGGAGGAGATACGCGAGACGATCCGGACGTCGGTGAAGTCCGAGATGTTCGAGCGGGAATACGCAGAGGTCTTCGAGGGCGACGACCGGTGGCGGGCGCTGGAGATCCCCGAGGGGGACCGCTACGCCTGGGACGAGGAGTCCACTTACGTGCGCCGGCCCCCGTTCTTTCGGGGGATGCGGCCCGAGCCCGATCCGCCCGCCGACATCGAGGGCGCCCGGGCCCTGGTCGTCGTCGGGGACTCGGTCACGACCGATCACATCTCACCGGCCGGGGCGATCGCGAAGGACTCACCCGCCGCCGACTACCTGCGATCGCACGGCGTCGAGTTCCTCGACTTCAACTCCTACGGCTCCCGACGCGGGAACCACGAGGTGATGATGCGGGGCACGTTCGCCAACATCCGGCTCCGCAACCTGCTGGTCCCCGGTGTGGAGGGCGGCTACACGCGCCAGCTGCCCGACGGGGAGCGGACGACGATCTACGAGGCCGCCATGGCCTACCGGGAGCAGGGCGTGCCGCTGATCGTGATCGCCGGCGACCAGTACGGTACGGGCTCTTCGCGTGACTGGGCGGCGAAGGGCCCGGCCCTGCTCGGCGTCCGCGCCGTGCTCGCGGAGGGGTACGAGCGGATCCACCGGTCGAACCTGATCGGCATGGGCGTGTTGCCGCTCCAGTTCGGGTCCGGCGCGGGCAGGGAAGCGGTCGGCCTCGACGGCACCGAGCGGTTCGACGTTCGCGGGCTCGCGGACGGATTGGAGCCCGGAGGTGTCGTCACCGTCCTCGCCCGGCCGGACGCGGGCGGACCGATCGAGTTCGAGGCCCGGGTCCGGCTCGACACCGAGGTCGAGGTGGAGTACTTCCGGCACGGCGGTATCCTGCAGAAGGTGCTCAGGGACCTGCTCGAGGCCTGATCCGGACACCGGCTCCCGGGCTCCGGCCCGCTAGCCGGAGAGCTCGTAGCGAAAGGTGACGCAGCCGGCGGTCGGACCCGGGCAGTAGTAGCTCAGGAAGCGGAGCTCGGCGGTCCGCCCGCGGTCGCCGGCCGGGACGAGGAAGGTCCGGTCGCGCGGGGTCAGCAGGTGCGAGAGGAAGTCGTAGCGGTACCAGCTCTCCAGCTCCCGCTCGACCGCCTCCAGCCGTGCCCGCACCTCGTGCCGCCGGAAGGCGAGGTCCCAGGGGCCGTCCGTCCCCACCACGGACCCCTCGTCGAGGTCGAACCGGAGCCCGCGCGCGGGATCGCGGGCGTCCAGCGTGACCCGCCACGCCCCCCCCCCGTCGCCCGAGGCTAGCGACCGGACGCCCGGCTCGTAGGTCTCCACGTCCGGGCGGCGCAGCGAGCCGAGGACCATGAGGAGGAGGAAGCCGGCGAAGAGCAGCCCGAGCGCTCCGAGCCACCAGGGACGGCGGCCCGGGGCGGGGACGAACGGGGAGGGAGCGACCGACTCCTCGCCGTCCCGGCTCAGCCCCCACCCCCACGGCCGAGGAAGCGGTCGAGTCGGGTCAGGTAGAAGACGAGGCCGCCGGCGCCGATCAGGAAGGCGGCGCCCACGAGCCCGGACGCCCCGCCCCCGTCCCCGAGGAACTCGATCACCTGCCAGACTCCGAAGCCGGCGCAGAAGAGCACGGCGGACGCGATCAGAAGCTTGTGGAACCCGACGAGCGACACGGTGGCTCCCGGTGGCGGCGTTGGTCGACGGACGCTCGCGCGCCCGCCAATCGATCATCCGAAAGGTAGCCCCGGCTCCGCGGTCGGGCATCCGATCGCCGCCCGGGGTTCGGGGGTCCGGCACAGCTTGCGGAGCGGTGGCGAGCCCCCGAGTCTTGCCGACACCTCATGACCGCCGACCGAGATCCCGTGCCGCGCGAGCGCAAGTACCGCCAGGCGGCCTTCGTCTACCTGCACGTCGGGCTCCTGTACGAGGCCGCGGTCTGGACGATGGGGTCGCAGGGCATGCTGCCCGCCGAGCGCGGTCCGGTGTGGGTGTGGCTCCTGATCGGGGCCCTGATCACGCTGGCGGTGTTCGCGGGCCTCTGGCGCTGGCAGAACGCCTGGTTCGCGCGTGGGATCTGGGCCCTGCACGCCCTCCGGCTGCCGGCGCTGCTCGAGGGCGGGTTCCTCGCTCAGGGGGGTATTCTTCCGCCCGCGGCCTACCGGTTCGCGCTGGTCGTCGTGCTGGTGAACCTGTGGATGCTCGCCCGGGCGGGGTGGGACCTGTGAGCGACGAGGGATCCGGCATCCGAACCTACTCGGAGCTTGCGGGCGGCGACGCCTCGGACCTCGCGGGCCAGATCGACCGCCAGCATCGCCGCGTGGCCGTGCGCCTGGCGCCCGTCGAGCGGGTGCTCGCGGTGGCGAGCGGGAAGGGCGGCGTCGGCAAGAGCCTGATCGCCGCGGCCCTGGCCGTGGCTCGTGCGCGCGACGGTGCCCGGACGGCGCTGCTGGACGCCGACTTCGCCGGGCCCACGGCCGGTCGGCTGCTCGGCGCCCGGTCGGGCCGTCTGCGGATGGCCGAGGACGGGGTTCGACCGGCGGAGTCGCCGAGCGGCGTCCCGTTCGTCTCCGCCGACCTGCTCCTCGAGCGCGACCGTCCGCTCCGCTGGAAGGAGCCGGCGCGGGAGGAGGGCTTCGTCTGGCGCGCCACGCAGGAGCGGGGCATGCTGCGCGAGTTCCTCGCCGACGTGGTCTGGGGACCGCTCCGCTGGCTGGTCGTGGATCTCCCGCCCGGAGCCGAGCGGATGGAGCAGCTGGCGGGCCTGGCGGGCGACCGCATCGCGGTCGTGGCCGTCACGCTCCCGTCCGGCGCCTCGCGGTCGTCGGTGATGCGCTCGCTGCACGTGGCCCGCGAGAGCGGGATCCCGGTGCTCGGCGCGATCGAGAACATGTCCGGCTACGCCTGCCCGAAGTGCGGGGAGGGGCGTCCACTCTTCCCGGGCGACGCCGGGACGGAGCTGGCCGAGGAGGCCGGCGTCCCGCTGCTCGGCCGCGTCCCCTTCGACCCCGCGGCCTCGGAGCTCGCCGACCGGGGCGAGATCGTCGAGCTGCTGGAGTCGACGGCGGCGGGCGACGAGCTCGTTCGGATCGCTCGTCGATTGGAGGAGGACGCGTGAAGTTCCTCTGCGTCGAATGCGACGAACAGATGACCTTCGCCGACCGGCAGGTGCCGGGCGACGGAACCCTGGCCGCCGTGTTCCGGTGCCCCGCGTGCGACCGCCGCGTGGGGATGCTCACCAATCCGATGGAGACACAGCTCGTCTCGTCGCTCGGCGTCGAGATCGGCGGCGAGACCGTTCCGGGCGAGGACCCGCCGGAGCCGGAGCCGCTCTCCGGCACGCGGGCCGCCCTCGAGGACGCCCGAGAGGACGCGCTCGCGACCGACGACGGACCTGTGAAGGTCGAATGGAGCGAGGCCGCGCGCCGACGGCTGGAGGGCGTCCCCAGCTTCGTCCGCGGGATGGTCCATCGCATCTACACCGATTACGCGAAGGAGCGCGGCATCGAGGAGATCACGCCGGCGGTGATGGACCGCGCGCGGAGCGACCTGGGCCTGGAGGGCATGTGACCGACGAGTCGCGTCGCGTCTGCCACGTCGGAGACCTGGAGGTGGAGGTCGACCTCGACCTGTGCGTCGGCTTCGGCGACTGCGTCGAGATCTCGCCGGGCGCCTTCGAGCTGGACGAGGAGGGGCTGGCGGAATTCGTCCGGCCGGAGGACGAGCCGCGGGAGCGACTGCTCGAGGCCTGCCGGTCCTGTCCGGTCGACGCGATCACCGTCCGGAACGCCGACGGGGAGCTCCTCGTACCGTGATCGGCGTACGGATCGACCCCCTTTTGACAGCCGTAAGCCCCGCCGATATATACGAGTTCGGCGACGGGCGGTGTGCCGATCCAGTCCGATCGCAGTGCCGGGTGCACCCCCCTTCAGCTTCCCGAGACGAACACCGAGGCCGTACCCGACGGGCCCCGAGCCCGCTGAGCGCATAGAGCAGCACCGGTCAGGATCCAGTACCCGAGCAACGCAATCGTGCCTCCGGCTTCGAGGTGTCTTTGTATCGGGAGATCCTCGTACCCGTCGACAACTCTCAGCACTCCGACTGGGCTGTCGAACGGGCCGTGGAGCTCTGTCGTGAGAGCGGCGGTCGCATCACAGGCAGCCACGTCTACGCCGCTCGACTCCACGACGTGCGCTTCCGCCAGCTCGAGGTCGGGCTCCCGGCCCAGTTCCAGGAGCCGCAGGAGATCAAGCGGCAGCGGAAGATCCACGACAAGCTGATCGAGAAGGGGCTCCAGCTCATCTCCGACAGCTTCCTCGACCAGGTCGACGAGACCTGTCGCGAGGCGGGCGTCGAGCTCCACCGCCAGCTCCACGAGGGGATCAACTACGAGGAGCTGATCCGCGAGGGGAACCGGGGCGCGGGCCAGCTGCCCAGCCTCATCGGCTTCGACCCCAACATCGCCGACAACTACGACGGCGGGGCCAAGGTCCGCTCCGACCTGAAGTCCGACGAGGACGGCCGCCTCGTGGCCGAGGACGAGGAAGCCGACGAGAAGCTCGCCGGTACGTCGGACCGGGATTACGACCTGGTGGTGATGGGCGCCCACGGCATCGGCCGCCAGGAGTACAGCCAGCTGGGCGGCGTGGTCTCGCGCGTCGCGCGGGGGCTGGAGAAGGACCTGCTGGTCGTCCGGGACGACCGGGAGCTGCGAGGCGGGAAGTGGATGGTCTGCGTCGACGGATCCGCCTACGGCTACAAGGGACTCCGAATCGCCCTCGAGCTGGCCGACGAGTACGGGGCGGAGCTGTACGTCTGCAGCTCGTTCGACGTCCAGTACCACCACGCCGTCTTCCACAACATCAAGGACGTGCTGAGCGAGCAGGCGTCCCGCGTGTTCAAGTTCGAGGAGCAGGAAGAGCTCCACAACAACGTCATCGACAAGGGCCTGCTCAAGCTCGCGCAGGCGAACATCAAGCGAGCGCGCGTGATGGCCGAGGAGTATCCGGACGTCCCGGTCGAGACCCAGATCCTGGTCGGCAAGCCGTTCCAGTCGATCCTGCAGTGGGCGGAGGAGATCGATCCGAGCCTGCTCGTCTTCGCCCGCCACGGGGCTCATCGGATCGAGGGCACGGAGATGGGCTCGCAGGCCGAGAACCTCCTGCGTCTGGCGGACACCAACGTCCTGCTGGTCGGGACGCAGGACGTCCGCCCCGAGGAAGTCCCCTGGATCGAGGAGGACGGCCGTCAGGGGCTCGAGTGGACGCCCCAGGCCGAGGTGCGCATCCTACGGGTCCCGCCCTTCGCGCTCGGGATCGCCCGGAGCGCGGTCGAGGAGTTTGTGCTCGAGCACTACGGGCCGGGGAGCCGCTACGCCCCCGCCTTCGGGGGCAGCGGAAACGGCGACGGGACGTCCGCTCCCCGGGTGGAGGAGGACCGGGACGTCAGCCGCTCGGAGATCTCCGACGCGGAGCGCCGTGCCCTCACCGCCCTCGAATCCGACGGGGACGCCGAGGTCGCCGAGACCGTGGCGCGGGAGCAACTCCCGGTCGTGACCGACGAACGGCTCGACGAGGCTATCGAGGCGCTGCTGCCCACCCACATGCAGCTGGTGATGGGCATCGGCAGCGCCGAGGAGCTCGCCCTCGCCGAGACCAAGGCCGAGGAGGCGATGGAGCGCACGGTGGTCGAGGGCCACGACGACGACCCCGTGCCCGAGACCCCGACCGTGGAGACGCGCTGCCCCGTGACCGGCCAGGTCCGTGAGCGGGAGCGCGACGAGGGCGATCCGGTCGTCTGGACCCACGAGGCCTACGCACGCCTCGAGAACGTCCCCCTCATCGCGCGCCCGCTCGCGAGGAACACGGTGGAGCGCTTCGCGCGAGATCACGACCTCTGGCGCGTCACCACGACCGTGATGGACGACAACAAGCAGCGGATGATCGAGGCGGACACCTTCGACGCCGACACGATGCTGGTCATGTTCCGCGAGCTGCAGTCCAAGCAGCTGAAGGCCCAGGCCGAGGGCGTCGATCCGATGACGCCGGAGATGCGGAAGTTCATCGAGGAGGCGAAGGCCTCGGGCGTCGAGCGATGTCCGATCCGCGACATCGCCGAGGAGGCGCAGGAGTCCGACTCGTGTCCGGTCGAGTTCGAGATGACCTCGCCCGAGGACGCGGCGCGCGCGGTCGAGGCGCTGATCGGCGACGAGGCGGAGGAGGACCCGCGAGAGGAGGACGGCTAGGTTGGAGCCCGCGGCGTCCGGACCGGACGGCCGGACCGCGCCGGCCACGGAGGCCCCGTCGGACGCCGTGGCGTCCTGGGACCCCGATCCGTTCCCCTCGCCCGGAGGGGGGCGCGCCGAATCGTTGCCCCACGTCGTCGCCTGGAACCTCACCGCGCGCTGCAACCTCGCCTGCCCCCACTGCTACATTTCGGCGGGCTCCTGGCGCAGTCGCGAGGACGATCTGGGGACCGACGCCTGCCTCCGCATCGTCGATCAGTTGCTCGAGGTCAACGACGCGCCGATGCTGATCCTGAGCGGCGGCGAGCCGCTCGTCCGCGACGACCTCGAGACGATTGCGGAGCACGCGAGTGCCGGCGGGGCGACGGTGGTCGTCGGGACGAACGGGACCCTCCTGACCGCCGAGCGGATCTCGTCGCTCCGCGAGGCGGGCGTCCGCGGCGTGGCCGTGAGCATCGACTCCCTCCGTCCGACCTACCACGACCGCTTCCGGCGCGGGGGCGGCGCGCTCGAGGAGACGCTGGCCGCGGTCGGCCGGCTGCGGGAGGCCCGGCTCGACTTCGTGGTGCAGACGACCCTCACCCGGGGCAACCGCGACGAGCTCGCCGACCTGGTCGACTGGTCGGCGCGGAAGGGCGCCGTGGCGTTCAACCTCTACTTCCTCGTGTCGACCGGCCGGGGCGAGGGCATGTCCGGCCTCTCCGCCGAGGAGAACGAGGAGGTGCTCGCCGAGCTGACCCGGCTCCAGTCCGAGTATCGCGGACGGGTCATGGTCCGCTCCAAGTGCGCTCCACACCTGATGCGCCACGTGCATCGCTCGGATCCGGATTCGCCGCTCCTGAACTATCCGACCCGTTGCCCGTGCGGCGTCCATTACTGCCGGATCACGCCCGAGGGCAAGGTGACGCCCTGTCCCTATCTACCCCTCGAGGCCGGCGACCTGCGCGAGCGGAGCTTCGGGGAGCTGTGGCGGAGCTCGCCGCTGTTCCGACGGCTGCGCGACGGCGAGCTGGGCGGGCGCTGCGGGCGCTGCGAGTACCGGGAGCTGTGCGGGGGCTGTCGCGCCCGCGCCTACGCGGAGACCGACGACGTCATGGCCGCCGACCCCGGCTGCGCCTACGAGCCCGAGGGCGACGTCCCGGTGGTCGAGCCGCCCGGCGACGCGACCTACGGCTCGGAGACCGAGCGGAGCCTGGACTGGAGCCCCGAGGCGGAGGAGCGGCTGGAGCGGATCCCATCCTTCGTGCGCGCCGTCGTGGCGCGCCGCCTCGAGGACTACGCCCGCGATCGGGGACGGGAGCGCGTGACCGGCGAGTTGCTGGACGAGGTGCGGGAGGCGATGCCCGTCGACTTCTCGAAACGGAAGCCCTTCTTCCTGCGAGATCGCACGTGAGGGGTCGATCGCGTCCCGGACGTCCGGGTCCGCTCGCGGGAGCCGTGGCCGCCGCGGCGCTGGCCCTGCTGGCACCCGACCCGGCCGTCGCCCAGGAGGCCGCCCGTCAGTACGGCGACTTCCCGATCGTGGGCGGCCGGGGGGCGGTCTGGATCGCGGCGCAGCTCCACCTGATGTTCGCCGCTTTCGTCCTCGGCGTGCCGCTCTTCGCCGTGGTGGTCGAGGCCATCGGGATGTGGACCGGGGAGGAGCGTTACGACAAGCTCTCCAAGGAGTTCACGCGCCTGCTGCTGACCGCCTACAGCGCCACGGCCATCTGGGGCGCGGTGCTCGTCTTCTTCCTCACCACCCTCTATCCGGCGTTCTGGCGCCACCTGACCACCGTCTTCGCGCCCACGATGTGGGTCTACGTGGGGCTGTTCTTCTTCGAGTCCTTCACGCTCTACGTCTACTATTACGGCTGGGACCGGATGCGGGAGGGGGCGAGCAAGAAGGTCCACCTGGGCCTGGGGGTGCTCCTGAACGTCTGGGGCACCCTCGTCCTCTTCATCGCGGACTCCTGGCTCAGCTACATGATGAGCCCCCCCGAGGGCATGACGGCCGAGACCTCGCCGGCCAACGTGGCACTGTGGGACGCGGTGATGAACTTCACCTGGATGCCGATCAACATCCACCGGCTGATCGCCAACGTGGTGTTCGGCGGCGCCATCGTGGGCGCCTACGCCGCCTACCGCTTCCTGGCGGCCGAGTCCGACGAGGAGCGTGCCCACTACGACTGGATGGGCTACGTCGGGAACTTCATCGCCATCGCCGCCCTGCTGGTGC
>CAZEUW010000081.1:0-9711 GCA_964515425.1 uncultured Gemmatimonadota bacterium
CTTCTGGATGAGATGCGTCCCGGGCGGGAGCTGGTGGTCGGTGTCCGAGACGGCCTCGCCCTCGACCCGGACGGCGTCCTGCTCGATCATCCGCAGCGCCTCCGACGTCGAGCCGACGAGCTCGGCGCCCCGGAGCGCGTAGCCGATCCACAGCTTGCCGCTCTCGGCGTCCGCCTCGAGGCTGAACTCCGGCACCTGCTCGGGGACGCCCCCCTCCCGGTGGACGCGGTCGAACGCCTCGCGTGCGGCGCGGGCCGCGTCCGCCCCGTGGTACTGCTGGACGAGGTCCGCCGCGAGCCATCGCTTCGCCGCCAGCGGGTCCTCGCCGGCGAGCTCGAGCCGCTCCTCCAGCTCCTGGTCCCGGGCCGAGGAGGCCAGCCTCAGCCACTCCTCCAGCAGGTCGTCGGGGATCGACATCGTGCGGCCGAAGACCTCCTCCGGCTCCATCTCCAGCCCCACGTAGTTGTCGAGCGACTTGGACATCTTCCGCCGGCCGTCCGTCCCCTTGAGGAGCGGCATGATCAGGCAGACCTGCGGCTCCTGGCCGTGCTTCTCCTGCAGCGTCCGGGCGAGCAGGAGGTTGAAGCGCTGGTCGGTCCCTCCCAGCTCCACGTCGGCCTCGAGCACCACCGAGTCGTAGCCCTGCATCATCGGGTAGAGAAACTCGGAGAGGGTGATCGGTCGGCCCTCCGCGTGGCGCGCAGCGAAGTCGTCGCGCTCCAGCATCCGGGCCACCGTGTACATCCCGGTGAGCTGGAGCACGTCGGCCAGGTCGAGCTCCGAGAGCCACTCGCTGTTGCGGCGGATCTCGGTGCGTCCGGCGTCCAGGATCCGGCCGACCTGGTCGCGGTAGGTCTCGAGGTTGTCGGCGATCTCCCGCTCCGAGAGCACGGGCCGGGTGGCGTCCTGTCCCGAGGGGTCTCCGATCCGGGCGGTGAAGTCGCCGATCACGAAGACGACCCGGTGGCCCAGCTCCTGGAACGTCCGGAGCTTCCGGAGCGAGACGGCGTGGCCGACGTGGAGGTCGGGCCGGGTGGGATCGAACCCCTGCTTGACGACCAGGGGCGTCTCCGTCTCGCGGGAGCGCTCGAGCTTTCGGAGGAGCTCGTCCTCGGGGACGATGGCCTCCGATCCCTCGCGGATCCGGGCGAGCTGTTCGTCGGGGGGGAGAAACATTCCTTTCCGAAGGCTGGTATAGACTGCCTCGTGCGCCCCCCGGGGACCGTGGAGGGGCGCGAAGGATAGGAGCGGTGTCGGAACCGGTCAACCGCCGCGTCCCGCGCTCACGCCAGGCACCTCCACCCGGAGCCCCCTTGGAGCTCACCGAGCACCTGCAGCGTCGCGTCGAACACGCCCGCCGCCAGCTCGACCGCGGCCGACGTCTGCTCGGGAGGCGCGCCGTCCGCTGGTCGCTGCTGGGTGTGGCGGCCGTCGCCGCCCTCGGTGCCGGGGTCGGCTGGGGCGCGTGGACGCACGTCTGCGACGACTGTCCGTCGGTGGCCCAGATCTACGCCTTCGAGCCCAAGGAGGCGACGCGGGTCTACGCCGCCGACGGCTCCCTCCTCGCCCAGCTCGCCGTCGAGCGCCGCACGGCGGTCCCCCTCTCCGCGCTCCCCCCCTACCTCCCCCAGGCCTTCGTGGCCATCGAGGACCGCCGCTTCTGGGGCCACTCGGGCGTGGACTACCTGCGGACGTTCCGGGCCGGCGTCGAGTTCGCGTTCGAGGGCTACGACGTGGCGGGCGGCAGCACGATCACCCAGCAGCTCGCCGGCAACATGTTCTCGGAGTCGGTGAACCGCCGCGTCCTCTCGGTGCGGCGGAAGCTGAAGGAGATGCGCGTGGCGTTCGCGCTCGAGCGGGTGTACACGAAGCGCGAGATCCTCGAGGCGTACATCAACCAGATCAACTACGGCGACGGCCACTACGGCGTCCAGAGCGCGGCCCACTACTACTTCGACAAGGACGCCCGGGAGCTCAGCCTGCCGGAGGCGGCGACCCTGGCCGCGCTGCCGAAGGCGCCGCAGCGCTACTCGCCCATCCACCAGCCGGAGCGGGCGCTGGAGCGGCGCAACCTGGTCCTGGAGCTCATGGCCGATCAGGGGATGATCGACCGGAGCACGGCGGAGCGGGCCAAGGCGCACCCGATCGGTCTCCGGACGGAGCGGGACGACGTGGGCCGCGCGCCGCACTTCGTCGAGTGGGTCCGCCGGGAGCTGATCGACCGCTACGGCACCGAGATCTACGAGGCGGGCTACCGGGTGCGCACGACGCTGCGGCCCGACCTGCAGGCGGTGGCCGACTCGGCGCTCGACGCGCAGCTCCGGTGGGTGGAGGGACAGGCCGGATTCCGGGCACCGACCTACGAGGAGACGCGGGACTGGCCGGAGGACCGCATGGCCGGCCCGGGCACGCCGTACGTGCAGGGCGTCTTCATCGCGCTCGACCCGGAGAACGGGAACGTGCTGGCACTCATCGGCGGCCGCGACTACCGGGACTCGGAATTCAACCGCGCGATCCAGGCGCGGCGCCAGCCGGGCTCGGTGTTCAAGCCGTTCGCGTACACGGCGGCCATCGACACCCGGACCTACACGGCATCGGACGTGATCTACGACACGCCGGTCGAGATCATGCTGCCCGACAGCACGATCTACTCGCCCAAGAACTTCGGGGACGTCTTCCGGGGACCGGTCACCCTGCGCGAGGCGCTCTACCGGTCCATCAACGTGGTGGCCGTCAAGGTCGGCCGGGAGGTGGGCCCGGAGACGGTCGCCCAGTACGCCCGCCGGCTCGGCATCGAGACGCCCATCCCCCGGGTAGCCTCGGTGGCGATCGGCTCGGCCGACGTCATCCCGATGCAGATCGCGCGGGCGTACACGACGTTCGCGAACATGGGGGTGAAGGTCGAGCCCCGTCCCATCCTCCGGGTCGAGGACGTCGACGGCACCGTGATCTGGGAGAGCCGACCCGAGCGCGAGGAGGTCCTCGACCGGCAGTCCTCCTGGATCATGCTCTCGATGCTGCGTGACGTCGTCGACCGGGGCACCGGGACGGCGGTCCGGCGGGCGGGGCTCTCGCAGGACGTGCCCGCGGCGGGCAAGACCGGCACGACCAACGACGCGACCGACACCTGGTTCGTCGGCTTCACGCCCGAGATCGTGACGACCACCTGGGTGGGCTTCGACGAGCCGCAGCGGCTGCACGTCAACGCGCAGGGGGGACTCGACGCCGCGCCGGTCAACGCCGAGGTGCTCCGCTGGTACTACGAGGATCGGCCGGCGCCCGAGCCCTGGCCCAGGCCGGAGGCGCTGACCCGGCGCTCGGTCGACAGGATGAGCGGCCGGCTCGAGACCCAGTGGTGTCCGGCCGACTCGATCTACACCGAGCACTACCTGCCCGGCTCCGAGCCCCAGTCGCCCTGCGACGTGCACGGCCCGTGGGCGAGCGGGGGCGGCTACTCGGAGGAGTTCTCCCCGGACTCGATCGGGGGCGACTGAGCGGCGTAGCGCTCCCGGCCGTCGGGTCCGATCCGCCACCGGACCCGGCGCTCCTCCCAGCGGACGGCCTCGCCGTCGGCCGGCCCCGGGCCGATGCGGAACGCGCTCCGAAGCCGGTCCCTGGCCGAGGCCACGCCCTGCTCGTCGGAGGCGTGGACGCGGACGAGGGGCCGGCCCGCCTCGACGCTCGACCCCGGTCGGGCGAGCAGCTCGATCCCGACGGCCGGATCGATCGCGTCGCCCTTGCGGCTCCGGCCCGCGCCCAGCTCCAGCGCGGCGAGCCCCACCTGCCGGGCGTCGACCGCGTGGATCCGGCCCCCGTCGGAGGCCTCGATCTCCCGGACGACGGGCGCGGAGGGCAGCAGGGCGTCGTCCTCGACGACGTCGGGATCGCCCCCCTGCCGCTCGACCATCCTCGCGAAGCGCTCGAGCGCGCTCCCGTCGTCGAGCAGGCCCTCGAGGAGGCGCCGCGCCGCGCCGACGTCGTCGGCGCTCCCGGCGGCCAGCAGCAGCTCCGCCGCCAGCGCGACCGTCACCTCTCGCAGGTCGTCCGGCCCGCCGCCGCGGAGGCAGGCGATCGCCTCCCGCACCTCGAGCGCGTTGCCCACCGCGGAGCCGAGCGGGGCCTCCATGCCGGTCACCAGCGCCCGGGTGCTCAGGCCCTCGGCCTCGGCGAGGTCGACCAGGGTGCGGCCGAGCTCGAGGGCCGCCTCCTCGTCCCGCATGAAGGCCCCCGAGCCGCACTTCACGTCGAGCACCAGCGCCTCCACCCCCTCGGCCACCTTCTTGGAGACGATGCTGGAGGCGATGAGGGGCACGGAGGGCACGGTGCCCGTGACGTCGCGCAGCGCGTAGAGGTCGCGGTCGAGCGGCGCGATCTCGTCGGTCTGGCCGATCATCGCACAGCCGATCGCGGCGACGGCGTCGTCGAACTCGGCCAGGGAGAGGTCGGTGCGGAAGCCCGGGATCGACTCGAGCTTGTCGAGGGTGCCGCCGGTGTGACCGAGCCCCCGCCCCGACATCATCGGGATCCGCAGGCCCGCCTCGGCCACCAGGGGGGAGAGCGCCAGCGACACCTTGTCGCCCACCCCGCCCGTGGAGTGCTTGTCGACGGCGGGTGAGGGCCCGCCCGAGAAGTCCAGCCGCCGCCCCGACGCCACGATCGACCGGGTGAGGGTCGTCAGCTCCGCCCCGGAGAGCCCCCGGAAGTAGACGGCCATCAGGAACGCGGACATCTGATAGTCCTCGACCTCGCCGGAGCGATAGCCGTCGAGGAACCCGCGCAGCTCCTCGGCCGGCAGCTCGTCGCCGTCTCGCTTGCGCTCGATCAGCTCGGTCGGGAGCATCTTCCTCCTGGGATCCCGGACCCTCTCGCCCCCGGGGTCCGTATGATGGGCTCACCGCGGGCCCGTCGGCCCACTCGCACGTCCAGCGGGGACGCACCATGGCATCCTGCGAGCGATCTCGCCACGCCGCGCGTCTGGCGGCGACCGGCCTCCTGCTCCTCCTCGTCGCCGATCCGGCGCGGGCGCAGGACGCCGCGCCGACGCCCGGGCGCGACACCGTCGGGCACGCCTACCCGGGCTGTCCCGCGGCGCTCGACGGCCCGTCGGGCGCGCCGGGAGTCGGATGGGCCGACACCCTCGCGGCGCTCGACTCGCTCGGGATCGCCGCCTCCGCCGGGGCGCCCGGGGTCGACAGCCTCGTCGCGCTCGGCGACCGCGCCTTCCGTCGGGGGCGGCACACGACCGCCTACGCCGCCTACGCCGCGGCCGTCCGGAGCGGCGACGGCGCCGACTACGAGGCCCGCTGGAAGGCCGCCCGCGCGGCGGTGGACGTCGGACAGGACCTCGGGGAGGGGGCCTCCGGCGACTGGTACGAGCTGGCCGAGGCCCACGCGAGGCGGGCGATCGAGATCGCTCCCGAGCGGCCCGACGGGCACCTCCACCTCGGCCTCACGCTGGGGCTGGTCGCGCTGGACGCCAACCCGCGCGATCGGGTCCGGTACTCGAACGAGATCCGTTCCAGCGGTCGGACCGCCCTCGCCGCCGACAGCTCGAACGCCGGGGCGTGGCACCTGCTGGGGCGGTGGAACGCGGAGGTGATGCGGCTCAGCGGACCGGCGCGCTTCTTCGCCCGCACCTTCCTCGGGGGCGAGGTGATGTCGGAGGCGAGCTGGGAGGACGCGGCCCGGTACGTCGGGCGCGCCGCCGAGCTCGAGCCCGGGCGGATCGTCCATCACCTGGAGCTCGGAAAGGTCTACCGGGAGACGGATCGTCCGGCGCGGGCGCGGCGGGCGCTCCGGAGGGTGCTCGAGCTCCCGCCGTGGGACTACCACGACTGCGTGTATCAGCGGGAAGCGCGGGAATTGCTCGAGGAGATCGACGGAGACGGGTGAGGCCCGGCCTCCGGTCGATCCGGTCCCCGACCGGCTACAGACCCAGCTCCTTCTTCTTGCGCTCGACCGAATCGCGGACGCGATCGCCGGATCGCTCGGCCGAGCGGCGGGCCTCGTCGGCGTAGTGACGGGCCTCGGACACCGCTCGCTCGAGACGCTCCTCCGCGCGGTCCCCGACGTCCTCCGCGGCACGGCGGAGCTTGCGACGGGTCCGCTCGCCGCTCCGCGGCGCGTAGAGCAGCGCCACGGCGGCACCGACGAGGCCGCCGACCAGCGCGCCGGCGGTGAACGCAACGACCTGTTCTTCGTCCCTCTGGGTCATCTCGACCTCCATGGTTTCGTTCCGGGAGTCGGGAGCGCGACGTTCGTCGATCCCCGCTCCCGCGCAGGGTTGTGGAGTGCAACCGTCGTGCCGAGTCGGACTCCTCACCGCGGGCGGCGGTTGTCGGCCGCTCACCGGGCGTCTAGCTTCCGCGACATCTGCCATGGATGACTCCCCGTCAGCCCCGTCCGGCCGTCCCGACGTCCGCCTCCCGGCGGACAGCCTCCGTGCGCTCTCGCGCGCTGCCCTCGACGGCGACGAGGCGACGGGCCGGGCGCTGCTCGAGGCCGGGAGGCGCGCCGGTTCGTCGATCTGCTCCGAGGTGGCGCGCGACGTCGATCCGTCGACCGGCTCGATGGCCTCCTTCTGGAGCGCCGCGCGGGCGGCGCTCTCGGAGCGCGGGCTGGGAGACGCCAGCTACGAGCTCCTCGACGGCGGCGTCGCCGAGGTCCGCCTCACCGGCGGGCCGGAGGTCGGCGCGGCCCGCGAGAACGGCGCCGGTCCGGCCGGATGCCCGTTCGCGACCGGCCTGGTGGCGGGACTGCTGAGCGAGGCCGCCGGATCCCCGGTCGGGGTGCTCGAGGTCTCCTGCCGCTCGGGCGGCGCGGAGGCCTGCCGGTTCCTGGCCGGCGACGAGTCCCGCCTGCGGACGATCCGGCGCCGGGTGCTCGACGGCGTCGCCCTGGAGGAGGCGATCGGGTCCGCCTGATCGTCATGGGCGAGCGCGTGGTGGGCCTCGACTACGGCCGACGCCGCATCGGCGTGGCCCTCTCCGACCCCTCGGGCGTCATCGCGTCGCCCCACGGCGTGGTGGAGCATACCGGCGACGAACCGGACGACCTCCCCGCCGAGCTCGTGGACCTGCTCGAATCGGTGGGCGCCGAGCGGGTGGTCGTCGGGGTGCCCCTGCACATGGACGGCCGCCCCGGCGAGATGGCCGAGGAGGCCCGGGCGTTCGGCCGTGCATTGAGCGAGCGGACGGGCCTGCCGGTCGACGAGTGGGACGAGCGGCTCTCCAGCTCCGCCGCGGAGCGGGCCCTGATCGAGACCGGCGCCCCGGCGCGGGTGCGGCGCGAGAAGGGGCGCGTCGACGCGATGGCCGCGGCCCTGACCCTCCGGGCGTACCTGCGATCCCGATGAGCGCGCGCCGCGCCCTGCTCGTCCCGGCCGCGGTCCTCGTGCTGGCGGCCGCCGCCTGCGGGGGGGGAGCGACGGGCGAGGTGGAGGTGGTGATTCCGGAGGGCGCAGGAGCCGTGCAGGTCGCGGAGCGGCTGGAGGAGGCGGGGCTCGTGGGCTGGCCGCGCTTCTTCGCGGCCTACGTCGCCCTCCGGGGCACCGACGACAGCCTGAAGGCCGGGCGCTACCGGTTCTCCTCGGACGCGGGCTGGGGGACCCTGGTCGACGCGCTCGAGCGCGGGGCGGTGGTCACCGTGTCGATCACCATCCCCGAGGGATGGCGGCTGCCGCAGATCACCGAGCGCCTCGCCCCCGTGACGCCCGTGGGGTCCGATTCGCTGCTCCGGCTCGCCTCCGACTCCGCCTTCGCCGACTCGCTCGGCCTGCCGGGGCCGACGCTCGAGGGCTACCTCTTCCCCGAGACCTACCGGTTCGCCGAGGGCTCGGAACCCCGGCGAGTCCTCGCGGAGGTCGTCGACCGCTACCGGTCGTTCTGGACGCCGGAGCACCGGGCACGGGCCGACTCCATGGGCCTGTCGGAGCGGGAGGTCGTGACGCTCGCGAGCATCGTGGAGGCGGAGGCCCGCGTGGCCGAGGAGCGGTCCACCATCGCCGGGGTGTACCTGAACCGGCTCGAGGAGGGGATGCTCCTCCAGGCCGACCCGACCGTCCAGTACGCCCTCGGGGGGTCGAAGCCGCGCCTGCTCTACGCCGACATCGACTCGGTGGCCGACCACCCCTACAACACCTACACGCAGCCGGGCCTCCCGCCGGGCCCGATCGGATCGCCCGGCGAGGCCTCGCTGGAGGCCGTGCTGTACCCCGCCGACGTGCCCTTCCTCTACTTCGTCGCCCGGCCCGACGGCTCCCACGTCTTCAGCCGGACGCACGCGGAGCACCTGCAGGCGAAGCGCCGGATCCAGGGTGACGCCGGGGGCGAGCCGCCCGGTCCCGAATCCGGCCGGTGAGCGGGCGGCGGCTCCACGGGTGAGCGCAGGGGCGGAGGGACTCCGGGAGCGGCTCCGCCTCGTGGTCCTGACCGATCCTTCTCCCGCCTCGGGGATCCCGGTTCGGGAGGTCGTGGAGCGTGCGCTGGCGGCGGGCGCTACGGCGATCGAGCTGCGCCACCCGGGGGCGCGCGGCGGCGAGCTGCTCCGGGAGGCGCGCGCGCTGCTCGAGGTCGCTCGCGCCCACGACGCCCTCTTCCTGGTGAACGACCGGTTCGACGTGGCCCTCGCCGCGGGCGCGGACGGAGTGCACCTCGGACCGGAGGACCCGCCGGTCGAGGCGGTACGCGCCGAGGTCCCCGACGGGTTCGTGATCGGCCGTTCCACGGACGATCCGGACGCGGCCCGGGAGGCGGCCCGGGCCGGGGCGAGCTACCTCGGCGTCGGCTCCGTCTACGGCACGCGGAGCAAGGCCGGGCTCGAGGAGGAGCGGATCGGCCCCGCCCGGGTCGGCGAGGTGCTCGAGGCCGCGGGTCTTCCCGGCGTCGGGATCGGCGGGATCACGCCCTCGAACGCGGGAGCGGTCTACGCCACCGGAGCCGGGGTGGCCGTGCTCTCCGCGGTGACCCACGCCGAGCGGCCCGAGGAGGCCGTGCGGGAGCTCCTGGAGGCGTCGGAGGTGCCGGCGTGGACGGGAGAGGACCCCGGCGAATGAACGCCCCCGGAGGGGAGGGCGATCCGTTGCCGCCCGAGACGCTCGAGCTCCTCGTCATTCCCGGGAGTCTCCGGGAGGACTCCTACAACCGGGCGCTGGCCCGGAGCCTCGTGGAGCTGCTGCCCGACGGCGCCGTGACGGACGTCTTCGAGCTCCACGACGTGCCCCTCTACGACGCGGATCGGGACACCGACGAGGACCGGCCTCGGGAGGTGCGCGCCCTGAAGGAGTCGATAGACAGGTCCGACGGACTGCTCGTCGTCACCCCGGAGTACAACTACGGGGTGCCCGGCGTGCTCAAGAACGCGCTCGACTGGGCCTCACGCCCGTCGTTCCGCTCCCCGATGGCCGGAAAGCCGACGGGGATCATGGGTGCCTCGCCGGGCGCCGGAGGAACGATGCGGGGGCAGGAGCAGCTCAAGCTGATCCTCCTCGCCATGGCGGCCCCGGTGTTTCCGCACCGCGGCGTCGCGGTGACCCGGGCCGGCGAGAAGTTCGAGGAAGGGAGCCTCGTGGACGAGTCGACGCGCGACTTCATTCGGGAGTACCTGGCGTCCTACGTCGCCTGGGTGAGGCGGACCTGACGCCCCCCTGAAAAACACCACGAGCCCCTCGCCCGCGGTGCGGGGAGGGGCTCGTGGGTGTGAGGGCCGGCGGCG
>CAZEUW010000082.1:0-9682 GCA_964515425.1 uncultured Gemmatimonadota bacterium
CGTGGCCGCCGTGTTCGGGCTCTTCGCCCTGGCCGGCTGCGACGGCATCCTCGACATCGAGGACAGCGAGAACGTCACCGGCTCGGGGCTGGAAGGGAACACCGACCTGCTGGTGAACCGAGCTCGAAGCGATTTCCAGATCGGATACAGCGGAGGTGGGCTGGACGACAAGATCCTGTCGGTGACCGGCGTCTTCAGCGACGAGTTCGGCTCGGCGGGCACGTTCACCACCCGCACCGCCAGCGACCAGCGCGATCAGTTCCCGTCGGCGCAGGGGAACACCTCCGACGCCGCCTACGGGGACCTCCACGACGCGAGGATCTCCGCGGTCGACGCGGCCAACTCGCTCCAGGAGGCGGGCCAGACGGGCAACACCTTCGCCCTGATGCGCGCGTTCGAGGCGTACTCGATCGTCGCGCTGGCCGAGAACTACTGCTCGGGCGTGCCGCTGAGCACGTCGGAGAACTTCGGGCCCGGCACGCCGGGGCAGCCGATGAGCACCAGCGCGCTGCTCGAGACGGCCGTGTCCACGTTCGACCAGGCGCTGGGCGCGGCCTCGGGTGACGTGGCCCACCTGGCCGCGGTCGGCAAGGCCCGGGCGCTGCTCAACATGGGGCAGTTCGGCGCCGCCGCCTCGGCGGTGGCCGGCGTCCCGACCGACTTCGTCTTCCACATCGAGCACTCGGCCAACAGCAGTGACGAGGAGAACCCGATCTTCAACCTCCAGAACAACGGCCGCTACACGTTGGCCAACGGGGAGGGGAACGACACCGAGGTGACCTCGATCGGGGTGCCGGGAGGGAACGGGATCGCGTACCACCACAAGGACGGCGACCCGAACGACGCGGCGGGTGATCCGCGCGTGCCCTGGATCGAGGACCCGGCGGGCGGCTTCGACAGCTCGATCCCGCTCTACTACAACCTCAACTATCCGAACCGCTCGGGGCCCGTGCCTCTGGCGGACGGCGTGGAGGCGCGGCTCATCGAGGCCGAGGCCGACATCCAGAACCAGATGTTCGGCGCGGCCGAGACGAAGCTGAACGACCTGCGCGCCCAGGTACAGGCGCTGCAGAGCGTGCGGTTCGGCGATCCGACGAGCCACGGGTATCCGGTGAGCTCGGATCCGGCGGACATCAACGGGTTCGGCGAGACGCTCGACCCGCTCTCGCTGCCGGCCAACACGGCCGACGCCACCGACGTGCTCTTCCGCGAGCGCGCCTTCTGGCTGTACAACACCGGCCACCGGCTGGGAGACATGCGCCGGCTCATGCGCGCGCCCTACAGCCGCGCCGAGGACGACGTGTTCCCGAGCGGCAATTACATGAAGGGCGGCGTGTACGGGGACGACGTCAACTTCTGGATCGACTTCGACGAGACCAACAACCCGAACTTCAGCATCGACATGTGCAACGTCGAGGCGCCGTGACGGCGTCCGACGTGAGGACGGGCAGGCTCCGGAGCCGCTGAGCGTCGGAGACCTTCCATAGGAAGTGGGCGAGCGGGGGCCTCCGGGCCTCCGCTCGCTTTTTTCGTTTCATGGCGTTCGGCGACGTGACGGTCGGCCGGATCCTGCCGCAGCGCTGCGGTTATAAGAGGAAACGGGAAGTGAACGTACTCCCGACCCTGTCAGAGCGGAGTGCCATGACACCCCATTCGTCGACCAGCGTCCGCCTCTCGCTCCTGGCGGTCCTGACCGCACTCGCCCTTCCGGCCGCGACGTCGCACACGGCCGCCCAGCCGGCCGACGATTCGGACAGCACGGCGGTGCTGACGGGACGGGTGGTGTCGGCGATGACCGGAGGTCCATTGCAGGACGCCCGGGTCCTCGTGACCGGCAGCCAGCGGGGCGACTTCACGGACGCCGAAGGACGCTTCCGGATCGCGGGGCTCCCGCCGGGCCGTGACACCGTCGAGGTGCGGCTGCTCGGCTTCGCCCGCCAGACCGCGCCGCTCGAGCTGGCGCCGGACCGCACGACGCGGGCCGTGTTCTCGCTCAGCGAGACCGTGCTGCGCATCGAGGACATCGAGGTGACGGTCGAGCAGCGTGAGACGACCGGCCGACTCGTCGGGTTCGAGGAGCGGCGCCAGCTCGGGCACGGCGCGTTCATCGGCCCCGAGGATATCGACGATAGCAACGCCGTCCACTCGAGCGACCTGCTGCGGACCGTGCCGGGTGTCTCCGTCGGCCCGTACCAGATGGGACGCACGAGCATCCGGATCACCCGTTACCAGCGGATGTGCCGCCCCTACGTGTGGCTCGACGGGCTCCCGATGGGGCAGTACGACATCGACAACCTCCAGCCGGGCGACCTCCTCGCGATCGAGGTCTACCGCGGTGCCGCCGAGACCCCCGCACGGTTCAAGAAGCGGGGCGGGCAGTGCGGGACCATGGTCATTTGGACGCGCGAGGGGAAGGACGGGGAGCGCGGGGGCTGAGCGCCTCTCCGTCGACGTGAAGCGTTCGAGCGGCTCCCACCCTCCCGGCGGTGCCCTGCGGCGCCTCGTGGCCCTGCTCTTCCTCCTCCTGGCCGCCTGCGGCCCCTCGTCGGACGTCGACGCCGTCTGGCGGGGGAGCGTGGACACGGTGGCGAACCGGGCCGTGGTCCGGAACCCGCCGGACCCGCTGCTCGACGAGAGTGCCGTCGCGGTGCGGGAGCTGTGGGCGCGCCCGCTCGACTGGAGCTCCGAAGGACGTCGCCTGTGGGAGCCGGGCCCGGAGGTGCGCGCCGGGGACGGTCGGGTCTACGTCCTGGATCCCGTCCACGAGCGGGTCGAGGTGCGGGCCCCGGGAGACGGCCGCCGCGTGCGTCACGTCCACCCCGACGACGCCTGGGACGTGCAGCCGTTCCGAGGCTCGCACGCCCTGGCCGTGACGGACGGATCGGTCGTCGTGGCCGACACGTCCAGCATCGTCGTCCTGGACGGCGCGGACGGGAGCCTCCTCCGCCACGTCTCCCTGGGCCGTCGGAACGTGCTGGATCTCTACGGAGCGAGCGACGGTTCCTTCGTCGTGTTCGCCTACGGGGGCTCCGGGGCCACCTGGTGGCACTTCGAGGACCCGAAGGCGGAGGGTGAGCCCTTTCGTCCCCCGATCACGCGCTCGGAGACGCATCCCGAGGCCGCCCGGAGCGAGTGCTGGAAGGTGGACGGCCTCGACGACGGACTGCTGCTGGTGAGCTGTGCGCACCCCGTGTGGCTCCGGTTCGACCGTGCGAGCGAGATCGTCCGGGAGGTGGCCTTCGGTCGTCCGCCGGTCGAGCCCACCGAGGAGCAGCGGGAGGCGGTCCGCGAGGCGGCGCGGGAGCGGGCGCGGCACCGGCGACCCGACGCGGGTGAGGAGCTTCTGCGCCGGTTGGTGGAGCGCGAGGAGCGACGCCATCCGCTCGTGAAGAAGCACCGAGCCCCGAGGCTCGATCCGACGACCGGTCGGATCGCCGTGCTCGAGCAGACGCCGGCGTACATGGGCGGTGGGAACGCGTCGCTGCTGCTGTTCTCGGAGGAGGGCCGCCACCTGGCCACGAAGGAGTTCGGGCGACACTGGCTGGACTTCGACTTCCGGGACGGGATCGTCTACGCGATCACGCGGCGGGAGGGATCCGCGAGGCCGGAGCTCGTCGCGTACGAGCTGGCCCTCGCGGGAGAGGCCGAGACGGGTTCATGAAGAAAGGGGGCATCCGGGACGTCCCGGATGCCCCCTTCGGAGCTGCTCTGGCGACGCGAGTCTAGAAGTGGATCTCGATGCCCGCGGTGACGGGAAGGACCCACAGCTCGTTGAGGAGGTCGCCGTCCGGGTTCTCGGCGTCGAGCTGACGGAGGACCCGGAAGTCCTCCTTGTCGGTGATCACGTAGTTGACCTGGCCACCCACGAAGATGTCGACCTGGTCATGCACGGCGTAGCCGAGCTTCGTGCCCGCGTTGACCGTCACGTAGGTCTCGCTCAGGCTGCTCTCGGTCGGCTCCGGCTCGTCCAATCCGGCCGGATAGTCGTCCGTGCTGACCGAGGCCGCACCCGCTCCCACGAGGAAGCTCAGCGAGAGGTCATCCTGGTCCGGGAGCGCCGCGAACTCGACGCCGCCGGTGTAGCTGAAGATCGTCATGTCGGGCACGTCGGCGTCGCCCGACACGTCGGCCGCGCTCTTGCCGGAGAGCAGGTCCACGGCACCGGTGGCGCGAAGCCCCACCTGGGGGTTGACCCAGTAGACGAAGGCGCCGCCGAAGGTCGGACCGGCTTCCCAGAGTGACCTGGTGTCGTCGAACGGGACGGCCATCCCGCCACGGGCTTCGAAGCTGAACGACTGATCCTGAGCCTCCGCTCCGTCCACCGCGAGGAATGGAAGGAACAGGGCCAACGGTAGTAGAAGAACCCACGACTTCGACTGTGCCATCGTTGCGGCCTCCTGTGGCGGAAAAGAGATCGACTCGACCATGGTTGCACCCGCACAAGTGTAACGTGGCCGAGCGGAAAACTCCAGAGGTGTTCGCCTTCGCCGCTTATGCACGAAATGTTCCGAAACGCAGGCACTTCCGTGCGTGTCGCCGCTGGCCTCGGCACCAATCTGGGGGACCGTCGGAGGCACCTGTCGGAGGCGGTCCGTCGCCTCGGGCAGCTGCTGGCCGGCCTGCGCTGCTCGTCCGTGTACGAGTCGGAGCCGGCGGAGGGCGTGGGCGGCGGTCCGTTCCTGAACCTGTGCTGCGTGGGCGGCACCACGCTGGACCCGGAGACGCTCCTCGCCCGCCTGCAGCGGATCGAGCGACGGGCCGGGCGGCCGGAGGCCGGCGCCCGGGGACGCGCCGGACCCAGGGTGCTCGACGTCGACCTGCTGCTCTACGGCGATCGCGCCGTGCGACTCCCCGACCTCGAGGTGCCGCACCCTCGGCTGGTCGAACGTGCCTTCGTGCTCGTCCCGCTGGCGGAGGTGGCGGGCGACTGGACCGTGCCCGGTCTCGGGGAGCCGGTGTCGGAGCTGGCCCGGCGGGTGGATCCGTCCGGTCTGCGTCGGGTCGCCCCGGCGGCCGATCTGGCGCTCGACGGCGACGAGGGCGATCGTGTCGCCGGGAACGAACGGGAGGAGGGGCGGGGTGACGGAGCGTAAGACCCTCGGGATCGCCGGTGTCGCGGCGCTCGCGCTCGCCGCGGCGGCATGCGGGACCGAGACGGGCCGGGCGAGCGACGCCGGCCCGGCGCAAGGGGACACGGTGCTGTCGCGGCTCGCGTCGGAGCTGACGCCGGCGGTCGAGCGGAGCGCCGGGCTCGCGTTCCGGCGTCCGCCCGGCCTCGCGCGCGCCTCGCGAGGCGCGCTGGAGGCCTTCCTGATGGGCGAGCTCGAGGAGCAGCTCCCGCCCGAGCGGGCGGACGCGATCACGGCGGCCTACGCCCGGTTCGGCCTCCTCCCCGACACCCTGGACCTGCGCTCCCTCCTCCGGGAGCTCTACCTGGAGCAGGTGGTCGGCTACTACGATCCGAAGAGCGACACCCTGTTCGTCCGCCGGGAGGTCTCGCCGGACCAGCTCCGCCCCGTGCTCGTCCACGAGCTCGTCCACGCCCTCCAGGACCAGCACCAGGACCTCGACTCCCTCATGCGGGCCCGCCGGCCCTCCAACGACGCCTCCACGGCGGCACGGGCCGCCCTGGAGGGCCACGCCACTTACGTCATGATGGAGTGGCAGCTCGCCGAGCGCACCGGGCGCAGCGTGGACCTCACCGAGCTCCCCGACTTGGACCGGCTGCTCGGCAGCGGGGGTCTCTCGGCCCTCGCCTCCGCGCCGGCGCTCGGGAAGGCGCCTCCGATCGTCCAGCAATCGCTGGTCTTCCCCTACCTGGGCGGGGTGGGCTTCATGCAGCGCTTCTGGCGTGAGCGGGAGGACCGACCGGCGCCGCTGGGCGACCGCATGCCCGCCTCGACGGAGCAGGTGCTCCACCCCGGTCGCCTCCTCCGCCCGGAGCCCGACCGGCCGACGGAGGTGACGTTCGGAGCGCCCCCGGAGGCGTGGGAGGAGCGCTACGCCGACGGCCTGGGCGAGCTCGAGACGCGGATCCTGCTCGAGACCTTCCTCGCCGACAGCGCGCGTGCACGGGAGGCGGCGGCCGGCTGGGACGGCGACGCGTACCGGCTGCTGCGCGGCCCGGACGGATCGGAGGCGCTGGCCTGGGTCACCGTGTGGGACGACGCGGAAGAGGCGGAGGCGTTCCGGACCGCCGCGACCGACGCCTGGGCCGGCCGCTACGCCGACGGCGCCCGCCGGGCGGCGATTCGGCGCGTGGAGCTGGACGGACGGCCGGCGGTGACGGTGTTCGACGCGCCTGCGGGGGTCGACGAGGCGGCGGGCCGTTCCGCCCTCGAGGCCCGGCTCGGCGGCTCCCCGTGACCGGGACGTCGGACGAAGCCGGGCCGGCGGCGCTTGACCGTTCACCCGTCGAGGTCCGACTTCCGCCCCCCGACCCCGGGGGCTACCGGGTCCACGTCGCCCCGGGCCTGCTGGACGATCTGGGCCGGCTGTGCGCCGAGGCCGCTCCGGCTCACCGCTACGCGGTCGTCGCGGACGAGACCGTCGCCGACCTCGACGGCGAGCGGGCGCTCGCGGCCCTGGAGGAGGGGGCGGCGGCCGACCTCCACACCTTCCCGCCGGGCGAGGCCCACAAGGACCGCGACCAGTGGCGACGGCTGACGGACGCCCTGCTGGCGGCCGGCCACGGCCGTGACTCGGTGGTCGTGGCGCTGGGCGGCGGGGTCACCGGCGACCTGGCCGGCTTCGTGGCCTCGACCTTCCTCCGAGGCGTGCCGGTGGTCCAGGTGCCCACCTCGCTGCTGGCGATGGTCGACGCCTCGGTGGGCGGGAAGACCGGCACGAACACCGCCGCCGGCAAGAACCTGGTGGGCACGTTCCACCAGCCCCGGCTGGTGGTGGCCGACACCGGGACGCTCGCGACGCTGTCGGAGGAGCACCTCGCGGCCGGCCTGGCCGAGGCGGTCCGGAGCGCGGCCGTGGCCGACCCCGCGCTCTTCGAGTGGATGGAGGCGCGGGCGGGGCCCGGGCTGACGGCGGACGCCGAGGGGCTGGCGCGGCTCGTGCAAGCCTGCGTGGCCGTGAAGGCTTCCGTCGTCTCGGAGGATCCCACCGAGCAGGGCCGGCGAGAGGTGCTGAACTTCGGCCACACGGTCGGTCACGCGCTGGAGCGGCTGTCGGGCTGGGAGCTGCTCCACGGCCACGCCGTCGCGGCCGGGATGAGGGTGGAGGCGCGGCTCGGCGAGGAGCTGGGGGTCACGGCCGCCGGGACGGCGCGCCGGCTGACGGAGCTGCTGGACCGCTGCGGACACGCCGGGCGGCCGGAGCGCGACCGGGGTCCGCGGGAGGTCCTCGAGGCGGCGGGGTCCGACAAGAAGTCCCGGGAGGGGAGGCTCCGCTGGGTGCTGCTGGAGCGGATCGGTCGGGTCTCGCGAGGCGCCGGCGGCGGGTGGGCGCGGGTCCTGCCCGAGGGCCGAGAGGGGCCGCTGCTGGAGCGCGCTTTACGAGCGTCGGTGTCCGGGACAGGTTCGAGGAGCGAGGCGTCGTGACCCGGAGGACGGAGACGGTGGCGGAGACCGAGACGACAGCGTCGGGCCTGGCGGACGTCCTCCGGACGCGTGCGGAGGCACGGCCGGACGCGCCCCTCCTCGTGGCGGACGACCGGGTCCTGAGTTACGGCGAGGTGGATCGGGAGGCGGACGCCTTCGCGGCCGCGCTTCACCAGCTCGGGGTCGAGCCGGGGGACCGGGTCGCCGTCGACCTCCCGAACCGGCCCGAATTCGTCGTGGCGCTGCTCGGGGCGGCCCGGCTGGGTTGCGTCGTCGTGCCTCTGAACCCCGGCTACACGAGCCGCGACCTCCAGTACATGCTCCGGAACTCGGAGGCGGTGGCCGTCGTCACGCCGGAGCGGTACGGGGGCACCGACTACCTCCAGCTCTTCGAGTCGCTGCTCTTCGAGCTCCCGGAGCTTCAGTACCTGGTGACGGTCGGCGAAGAGGACCTCTGGTACGACGACCGGATCTTCCAGTTCGAGGACCTGGTCTCGAGCGGCCGTGGCCGCGAGCTGCCCCGGGTGACCGTCGATCCGGGCTCCGACACGCTGGCGATCCTCTACACGCCGGGGACGACGGGAAAGCCGAAGGGCGTGGAGCTCACCCACGCCAACCTGGTCGAGACCGCGCGGGCGACGGCCGGGGCGCTCGGCCTGCGCTCCGAAGACGTGACCCTCTGTTCGGTCCCCCTGTTCCACATCTTCGGGCTGGGCGCCGCGCTCGCCACGTGCCTCGCCTCCGGGTCGGCCCTCGTCCTGCAGGAGTCCTTCGACGCGGCCGGCGCGCTGCGGCTGGTGGAGCGCCACGGCGTCACGGTGCTCCACGGGGTGCCCACCATGTTCGTGATGGAGCTGCGCGAGCTCGACCGGATGGACGAGGCGGGCGAGCCGGCGCCCGACCTGTCGAGCCTCCGGACCGGCATCGTCGCCGGGGCGCCCGTGCGGCCCGAGCTCGTGCGGTCGGCGCGGGCTTCCCTGGTCCCCGACCTCGAGATCGCCTACGGCCTGACCGAGACGTCGCCCACGGTGACGATCACGCGGCCGGAGGATCCGGCGGCGCTGCGGGAGGAGACCGTGGGCCGGCCGCTGGAGGGAGTGGAGCTGAGGGTGCTGGACCAGGACGGGACGCCGCTCCCGCTGGAGACCGTCGGCGAGCTCGCCGTGCGGGGCTTCAACGTCATGCGGGGCTACCACCGTCAGCCGGGCGAGACCTCGGCTTCCTTCAGCGAGGACGGCTTCTTCCTCACCGGCGACCTGGCCACGATCGACGACGAGGGCTACGTGAGGATCGTGGGGCGAAAGAGCGACGTGGTCATCCGGGGCGGCTACAACGTCCATCCGCGCGAGGTGGAGGACCACCTCCGCGCCCATCCCGCGGTGCTGGAGGCGGTGGTGCTCGGCGTTCCCCACGACGTGCTGGGGGAGCTGGTCTGCGCCTGCGTAAGGCCGGTCGAGGGCGCTCTGATCAGCGGGGAGGAGCTCAGGGAGTACTGCCGGGACGACCTCACCGACTACAAGGTCCCGGACCTTGTGCGCTTCTTCGACGTATTCCCCATGACGTCCACCGGCAAACCCCGCCGCGCAGAGATCGCCCGGAGCGTCCGGGAGGAGGCGGCGAGCAGCCGGTAGCCGTCTGCGTAGCTTGACTTTGCAGGCGCGACGTCGAGAAGTTCGATTGAAGCTGAGAGTCTTCCCTGACCGTCCCCTCCGGTCCCGCCCGGGGGCGAGGCCGGGAAGCCTCTCGACCGCCCGCCCGACTCGCTCGGGCCGGCGGGATCCCACAGCCATCGAGAGGAACCATGACCGATCCGTACACCCGTGCGCCACACCGGCGCGAGCAGCCGCAGGGCACGTCGCCCAACGCCGCGCTGCTCATCGACTTCGACAACGTCACCATGGCCATGAGGTCCAACCTCGGCCAGGAGCTGAGGAACTTCCTCAACTCCGACATCATCCGGGGCAAGGTCTCGGTCCAGAGGGCCTACGCGGACTGGCGCCGCTATCCGCAGTACATCGTGCCGCTGTCGGAGGCGTCGATCGACCTGATCTTCGCCCCCGCCTACGGCTCCTCCAAGAAGAACGCCACCGACATCCGGCTGGCCATCGACGCCCTGGAGCTCGTCTTCA
>CAZEUW010000083.1:0-9633 GCA_964515425.1 uncultured Gemmatimonadota bacterium
GGCTCCCGCTCCTCCATCGTCGCGAAGAGGCGGCCCTCGGAGTCCCGGTAGAAGCCCATCCAGAGCTCGCCGCTCTCCGTCCGATGCACCGGGGCCGGCGCGCGCTCCACCGCCGCGCCGGCCGACGCCAGCGAGGCGTGGGCCCGCTCCAGGTCGTAGACGTCGTAGTACAGGATCGACCCCGCGGGCTCGGCGCCCTCCTCGTCGGGCGTCGAGAGCATGAGCCTCACGTCGCCGCAGCGGAAGAAAGCCATGTCGGGCTCCGCCGAGAAGAGGAATTCGAGCCCGACCACGTCGCGGTAGAAGGCCGTGGCCCGCTCGAGGTCCTCGACCACGAGCGCGATCTGACCGATGCGGGTCGGACCCGTGAACCCTTCGCCCCCGTCCTCCATGGCCCCTCCTTGCGCTGGTGCGGCAAAATAGTTAGCTACGCTAAGTACATGGATAGGACGGACAGCCCCGACGGTCAAGAGCCCCGCTTCCGGTTGGCCGACCGCCTCCACTCGGTCGCCGTCCACCTGCTGCGGAGGGTGCGCCAGGAGGATCCGGAGTCGGGACTCACCGCGGCCCGCCTCTCGGCCCTCTCGGTGGTCGTCTTCGCGGGCCCCATCCGCCCGAGCGAGCTGGCCGAGGCCGAGCAGGTGCGACCGCCGACGATCACACGCCTGGTCGGAGCGCTGGAGGCCGCCGACCTGGTCCGCCGGCGCCCCGATCCGCGGGACGGCCGCGCCCACCTGATCGAGGCCACCGAGCGCGGGGTCGAGCTCCTCGAGGAGGGTCGACGGCGGCGGGTGGAGCGGTTGGCGCGCGATCTCGAGACCCTGGACGCAGGCGCGCTGGCTTCCCTCCGAGAAGCCGTGACGGTGCTGGAGGACCTGACCCTGCCCGACGAGCGAAGCGGCGTGGGCGAAACGGGAGGCCCGGCGAAATGAGTCGTGATCGTCTTCTTCCTCACGGTCGACGGCGTCGGCCCGTACCTCGGAGGACGGACCGTCCGGGCGCCGAAGGTGCCGTAACGGAGCCCTCCCGACGTTGACGGGGAGGGTCGCGCCCCGCATCGTACCACGGTGCGACAGGGACCCACGATGCAGACCGACCCGGAGATCTCCCGGCTGATCCGCACCTCCTTCTCGGCGTCGATCCGGGAGAGGGTGACGGAGCAGCTCGCCCGCTACCCCGACGACGCCCCCGAGGCGCTGCGGGTCCGGCGCGCCGTCCTCGAGCTCAGCCGCGGCAACGCCTCCGACGTGGCGTACTACGTCGACGCCGCGCTGAGGAACTACCGGGACGTGATCTCCTGGGCCGAGTATCCCGACTGACGCTGCGTCCCGCCTCCGCCGCCCCCGAGGGCCGCTCTTCGACGAGGAACCCGACATGACCGCAGCCGCACGCGCCCGGCTCGTCGCCGCATCGCTCCTGGTGCCGCTCCTCCTCCCGGGGGTCGCGCTCGCCCCGGCCACCGCTCAGGAGACCGCCTCCGGGGACGCCTCGGTCCATGAGGCCGCGGCACGAGCCTCCGCCGCGGCCGACACGATCGGGCCGCCCCCGCCCCGCCAGCTCGGCGAGGTGGACTTCCCCACCTCGGCCGGACCCGAGGCGCAGGCCTGGTTCGAGCGGGGCGTACTGCTGCTGCACAGCTTCATCTACGACGACGCGGCCGACGCCTTCGGCCACGCCCGCGCGCTCGAGCCGGACTTCGCCCTCGCCCACTGGGGCGAGGCGATGACGCACAACCATCCCCTCTGGCGACAGCAGGACAGCGCCGCGGCCCGTGCGGTGCTCGACAGCCTCGCTCCGACGCCCGAGGCGCGCCGCGCGAAAGCCCCCACCGAGCGGGAGAAGCTGTACATGGACGCCGTGGAGGCGCTCTACGGCGAGGGCGCCAAGCCCCGGCGCGACACGCTGTACGAACGGGCGATGGACGCCCTGACCGAGCGCTTCCCCGACGACCGGGAGGCGGAGGCCTTCCACGCTCTGTCCCTCCTCGGCCTCAGCCAGGGCGACCGGAACGTGCCCACCTACATGCGGGCCGGGGCGGCCGCCCTCCGTCTCATGGACCGTCACCCGGAGCATCCGGGGGCGATGCATTACGCCATCCACTCCTTCGACGACCCGACGCACGCCCCGCTCGGCCTCGAGGCCGCCCGGCGTTACGGCGACGTCGCGCCCGGCGCCCACCACGCCCGCCACATGACCTCGCACATCTTCCTGGCGCTGGGTCTGTGGGAGGACGTGGTGGCCGCCAACGAGGCGGCCGCGCGGGCGGTGGCCGAGGAGCGGGACGGGGACGGCGGCACGCTCCACCCGTGCGGCCACTACGCCGAGTGGCTCGCCTACGGCTACCTCCAGGCGGACCGGACGCAGGACGCACGGGAGCTGGTCGGACGCTGCCTCGAGCTCAGCCGCGAGGGCCGGGGCGAGTGGTGGTCGGTGGCGCGGATGCGCACGATCCTGCTGGCCGACGATCCGTCCACGCCGGTTGCGATCGCCGACGCGGCGCCCGCCGATCACGACGTCGGCGAGTCGGGCCGGTCGTTCGCGCTGCTCGGGGACGGCCTGGCGGCCCTCCAGCGGGACGAGCCGGCGCGCGCGCGGTCCGCGCTCGAGGCGCTGGAAGGGCTGGCGTCGGCGGCCGAGGACCCCGCCTGGCACCGGGTTCGCGCCGACGTGCTGCGGGCGTCGATCCTCCGCCACGAGGGCGACCTCGAGGGCGCGCTCTCGGCGGCCCGCCGGGCGGCCGGGCTGGCGGCCGAGCAGCCGGTCCCCTTCGGGCCGCCCTCCTCCTTCAAGCCGCCGCGGGAGCTGGAGGGCGAGCTGCTCCTGGCGCTCGAGCGTCCGGAGGAGGCCGTCGGCGCCTTCCGAATGGCGTTGGAGCGGACCCCCCGCCGCGCCGACTCCCTGGAGGGGCTCGAACGGGCGATCGCGGCCTCGGGCCGCTGAGGGAGACGGGCGGACGCGGGAATGTGCCGGCTCTACGGCATGCGGGCGAGCCACGCGACCGAGATCGCCTGTGAGCTCGTCGAGGCCCAGAACGCGCTGATCCGGCAGAGCGAGGAGGACGCCCGCGGGCTGGTGAACGACGACGGGTGGGGCATCGGGTACCTGTCGGGAGGCGAGCTGCACTGCCAGCGGGAGGTCGGCCCGGCGTCGGAGAGCGAGGCGTACAGGCGCGACGCCGCCGCCGCCCCGGCGACGCTCGCGATGGCGCACGTGCGGCGGGCCACGGTCGGGGGCGCCGCGGTGGTGAACACCCACCCCTTTCGCCGCGGCCGCTCGATGCTCGCCCACAACGGCCACGTCGGGGCGTTCGACACCGTCCGCGAGCGGATCCTGGCCGAGCTCAGGCCCGAGGACCGGGACGCGATCGAGGGGACGACCGACAGCGAGCACTTCTTCCAGCTCCTGCTCTCGCGCCGGGACCGGAATCCGGGCCACTCGAAGGGGCGGATCCTACGGGACGCCGTCCGCGACGTCCGGCGCATGGTCCGGGAGGCCGATCCCGAGGCCGAGGTCGCGCTCAACGTGCTCTGGTCGGTCGAGGACGAGCTCGTGGGCTCGCGCCTCGCTCGCTCGCTCTGGTACCTGGAGCGCGACGAGCCCCACCGCTGCGAGCGCTGCGGCGAGTTCCACCCCGATCCGGACACGATCCCCGACGGCGAGGCCTACCGATCGGCGGAGGTGGCGTCCGAGCGCATCAGCTCCGAGGAATGGGCCGAGGTGCCCGAGGGATCGGTCTTCCGGCTCGACGACGACCTCGGCTTCCGCTTCGAGCCGATCGGGACGTAGAGGCGACGCGGAGGCGGCCCCGCGAGTTCAGTCCAGCGGCACCAGCTCGCAGGTCGCGTTGAAGTCCGGCTCGCCGCAGCTCGGGTCCACCCGGCCGGTGGCGACGAGCACGTTCCCCTCCGGCCAGTGGACCTGGAGGTTGCCCTCGCGGATCCGGGCGATGCGGACCCGCCCCTCCATCTCGCCCGTCTCGGAGCGGAGCAGCACCGGGTCGTCCTCCTCGAGCCCCAGCCGGTCGGCGTCCTCGCGGGAGACGAAGACGTCGTCGCGGTCGGCGCCCGTCAGCGGGTCCACCTCGTGCCAGACCATCGAGTTGAACTGCTTGCCGCGCCGGGTGGCGACCATGAACTGGCCCTCGGGCACCCGCAGCGAGGGGACCTCGGCGACCTGGAAGTGCGCCTTCCCGTCCGGCGTGTTGCAGCGGCCGCCCTCGCACAGCCGGGGGCCGCCCCACTGGAACTGGTCGCCCTTCTCGGCGAGCTCCCGGATCGGCTCGTAGGCGGCGATCGTGCGCGAGACGTCCTCCCGGATCGCCGGCGTGCCCTCGTAGCGGATCTTCTCGGCCGCCCCGGGCTTCACGCGGGCGGCGATCTCGGTGGGCGGCCACCACTCCGGCTTCGCCTCGCCGATCCGGCGGCCGGGGATCTCGGGGCTGAAGATCACGCGCCGCTCCGTGTTCGTCTGGGTGACGCCGCCCGGGCACTCGTAGCGGGTGGCGGCGGGCAGGACGAGCGAGACGTCGCCCGGCTCCATGAGCATCATCGGGTTGATCACCACGTCCTGGAAGATCCGCACCGGCACCCGGTCCAGCGCGGACTTCACGTAGGGGGGATCGGGCAGCGTCTCGAGGAAGTTGCCGCCGGCCGAGTAGAGGACGTCGATCTCGCCGCGGTACATCGCGTCGATCGCGGAGGTGGCGTTCAGCCCCGGCCGCGCCGGGACCTCGAAGCCCCAAGCGTCCCCGACCCGACGGCGCGCCTCCGGGTCGTCGACCGGGTTGCCCATCCCCACGGTGGCCGGGACGCATCCCATCTCGGCCCCGCCCTGGACGCCCGAGTGGCCCCGGATCGGGTTGAGCCCGCAGTGCTCGCGCCCGAGGTGCCCCTGGGAGAGGGCGAGGTTGGAGAGGGAGAAGACGTTCTGCTGCCCGAAGGTGTGCTGGGTGATGCCCATGCTCCAGACGGTGACCGAGCTGTCGGCGTCGGCGAACATGTCTCCGAAGCGTCGGACCTCGGCCTCCGGGAGGCCCGAGGACTGCTCGATCACCTCCCAGGGGAGGTCCTCCAGGTGCGCCCGGACCCCGTCGAGGCCCCCGGTGTGCCGCTGGACGAAGTCGTGGTCGATGCGGTCGTGCTCGAGCAGGTGCTTGAGGGCGCCGTTGAAGAAGGCGGCGTCGCCCCCGATCGAGACGGGGAAGTGCTCGTCCATCAGCTTCGTGCCGAACAGCGCGCTCTCGGGCGAGGAGGGGACCCAGTATCGCTCCAGCCCCTCCTCGCGGTAGGGGTTCACGACGACCACCTTCGTGCCCGCTTTCTTGGCCATGTAGATGTACTTGGTGGCCACGGGCTGGTTGTTGGCGAGGTTGGTGCCCACCAGCACCAGCAGGTCGGTGCCGATCCAGTCGGTGTAGCTGCAGGTCGTGGCGCCGTAGCCGATCGTCTCCTTGAGCCCGCTCGTGCTGGGCGCGTGGCAGATCCGGGCCGAGTTGTCGACGTTGTTGGTGCCGAGGAAGCGGGCCGTCTTCTGGAAGGCGTAGTAGACTTCGTTCGGGATCCCGCGGGAGGTGAGGTAGAAGTTCACCCGGTCCGGGTCGCGCTCGACCGTGCGCCCGATCCGGTCGGCGGCGATGTCGAGCGCCCGATCCCACGAGATGCGCCGGTAGCCGGTGTCGCCCGCCTCCCGGACCATCGGGTAGGGGAGCCGGCCCATCTCCCGGAGCTCGGCGGAGCTCTTCCCCCGGAGCCGCTCGGGCTCCTCGAGCACGGAGTGGTCGACCGCGGGCGCGGTGTTCAGGCGCAGCATCTCGAGCCGGACCATGCAGAGGTGGACTTCGTCCATCGTCCAGTCGCGCATCCCGGTCGTGCCCAGGGAGCAGCCGTCGCAGCAGCCGTCCCGCAGGATCCGCCACGCGTAGGGGAGCTCGTCCCGGTTCTCCCACACCACCCTCGCCATCTCCGCGTAGTGGTGCGGCTTGGTCGTCCCCAGCCCGAAGGGCGAGGGCGACGCCCAGTTCGCCGGGTCGAGCAGCTTCGAGCGCGACGCGTCGTCGCTCATGACGATTCCCCCACGGGTGGAGTGCTCGGTCGATATCCGTAAACGTAGCAGGCGTGCGGCTCGTCCCCGAGGTTGGGGAAGACGTGGTGGTCCTCGACGGTCCCTTCGCGCGTGAGCCCGGCCTTCTCGAGCACGCGGATCGAGCCCTCGTTGTCCGGGTGGACGGCGATGCCCACCCGCTCCATCTCCATCGGCCCGGTGGCCTCCTCCAGCACGCGGGCCAGCGCCTCGGTCATGTAGCCCCGGCCCCAGCGGTCGCGGGCCAGCGCGTAGCCCACCTGGTCGTGCTCGGAGTCCGGGTGGAGCCCGATCATGCCGACCAACGGCCCCGGCTCCCCGTCCTCGGCGCGCTCTCGGATCCCCCACACGAAGGCGTCGCCCTCACGCCAGCTCCGCACCGTGTCGCGGAGGAAGTCGATCGTCTCGTCGATCGACGCGTGCGGCTCCCACAGCAGGTAGCGGGTGACCTCCGGGTCCCGGCCGTACGATTCGAACAGCTCGCGGGCGAACCGGGGGCCGGCCGCGTCGAGCACCAACCGCTCGGTCTCGAGCCGCGGAGCGGGGCGGCGGTCGTCGTCGTCGGGATCCCCGCCCGAGCCCGCCGACGCGCCGGGGGATCCGGCGGCGGCCCGCGCGCGATCCAGCTCCTCGGGGTCGTCGACGTCGGTCCACCAGGCCGTCCGCTCGTCCGTCTCCGCCCCCGGCAGCTCTCCGACGTCCACCTCCCGGAGCGCCAGCCGGTCGAGCCAGGCACCCACCGCGCGCTCGCCCTCCTCCAGGCAGGCGCTCGCGGGGCCCCCGGCGGCCCGGTCGCAGACCGAGCAGAGCGGCTGGGGCTCCCCCCCGCCGACGGGGAGCAGGAGGCGGGGGCGGCCCACGTCCTCGGGGCCCCACTCCTCGAAGCGGGTGAGGAGCGCCCGCAGGGGCGCCGGCCGCAGGAAGGGAAGGTCGCAGGCGAGGAGGAGGCAGGTCTCGTGCTCGGCCGCGGCGAGCCCGGCCTCGATCCCGGCCAGCGGCCCCGCGGCCTCTCGGAGGTCCTCGGTCCACAGGACGGCCTCCGCCGGCAGGCCGACCGCGGCCAGGGCCTTCGCGTGCGCCTGGCGGTCGGCGGTCACGATCACGACCTCGTCGGCGCTGGCCCGCGCCGCCGCCGCGACGCGGCCGAGCAGGGAATAGCCTCCGAGCTCGGCCATCGCCTTGTCGCCGCCCAGCCGCGAGCTCTCGCCGCCCGCGAGCACGACCGCCGACACGCCGGGGCGGTTCACGCGAGCACCCCCGCCAGCTCGCGGGTCGCTTCCAGGAAACGCTCCACCTCCTCGTCGGTGGTGAAGTAGCCCGGGCTGGCGCGGAGGGCGCCCTGGGGCTCGCGGTCGAGCGTGCCGAGCCATCGGTGCGCCCAGGGGGCGCAGTGGACGCCGGCCCGGACGGCGATCCCGTGACGGCGGTCGTAGTGGTAGGCCGCCTCCTCGGGGTCCGCGTCGACGAGGTCGAAGAGCGCCACGGCGACCGCGTCCGCGCCGACGTCGGGGTTGTGGACCGTGACGCCGTCGATCTCCCTGAGCCCCCCGAGGAGGGCATCGAAGAGACGGACCTCCCGCTCCTCGACGGCGGCGACGCCGGTCTCGCGGAGCCAACGGACGCCGGCGCCCAGCGCCACCAGGCCCGGGGTGTTGGCGGTGCCCGACTCCAGCCGGTCGGGCATCCCCTCCGGCTGGCGGGCCTCGTGCGAGCGGGTCCCCGTGCCGCCCGCCGTCAGCGGCCGCAGCTCCAGCCCCGGCTTCACGTAGAGGGCGCCGCTGCCCTGGAGCCCGAACAGCCCCTTGTGGCCCGCCATCGCCAGCAGGTCGACGTCCCAGTCGTCGGCCGCGATCTCCCGCACGCCGGCCGTCTGGGCCGCGTCCGCGAGGACGCGGACCTCCTCGCCCCGCTCCTCGCGCTCGGCGGCCACGATCTCGGCCACCGGCTGGACGGTGCCCAGCACGTTGGAGGCGTGGGTCACGGCCACCAGCCGGGTCTCCGGACGGAGGGCTTCCACGACGGCACCGGGGGCGACGACGCCGTCCGGGCCCGGCTCGAGGGCGGTGAACGCGACGTCCCGCTCCTCCCGGAGGGCGTTGAGCGGCCGGAGGACGGAGTTGTGCTCGAGCACCGTGGTGACCGCGTGGTCGCCGGGCTCGAGCAGGCCACGCATCGCCTGGTTGAGGGCGTGGGTGGCCCCGGGGCCGAAGGCGAGCCGGTCCGGGTCGCCGATCCCCAGCAGCGCCGCCAGCTCCTGGCGCGTCTCGCGGACGGCGCGGGTGGCGTTCATGCCCGGACGGTGCGAGGAGCGGCCGGGGTTGGCGCCGTTCGAGCCGAACCACTCGCGCGCCTCGCGCACGACGGCCTCCGGCTTGGGCCAGCTGGACGCCGCGTTGTCGAGGTAGATCATGGCTCTCCCTGGGTGCCTGCCATTGCATGGTAGCCCGCTCGGCGGGAGCCCGCGAGCGGCCCGGGTGCCCCGCTGGCGGCCCTCCCCGAGCGGTTCGCCCGGCGGTGGAGGTCGGCCGGGTACGGGCGTACCTTTCAGGGGCGAATCGCTACCCGTACGGAGGCCCCGTGACCCGAGCCACGCCCACCGACGAGGCCCGCCTCGCCTCGAGCGTCACCCGCTCCGCCTGCCGCGTCCCCCGCGGCGCCGGCGCGGAGTGGGACGAGGAGGAGGTCGTCTCGGAGTACCCGCTCACCCTGGTGGTGAACGGGGAGGAGATGGCGACCCTCGTCTGCTCGCCCTCCCATCTCGAGGAGCTCGTCCTCGGCTTCCTGACCGCCGAGGGCGTGCTGCGCAGGGGGGAGCGGATCGAGCGGCTCTTCGTCGACACCGAGGAGGGGATCGCCCTGGTGGACGCACCCGACCGGGCCGACGCGATGGAGCGGGAGATGTTCGGGATGCGCTACGTGGGCTCCTGCTGCGGCAAGAGCCGCACGGGCTTCTACTTCGCCAACGACGCCCGCACGGCGACGGTGGTGGAGTCCGACCTGACGGTCACCTCTGAGGACTGCTTCGGGCTCATGGAGGAGCTCCAGGACGCCTCCCCGCTCTTCGGCCGGACCGGCGGCGTGCACAACGCGGGGCTGGCGACCGTCGAGGGCGTCCACGTGGTGCGGACCGACATCGGGCGGCACAACACGCTGGACAAGCTCTACGGCCACGCCCTCCGGGAGGAGGTGCCCCTGGCCGAGCGGCTGGTCGTGTTCAGCGGACGAATCTCTTCGGAGATCGTGCTCAAGGTCTCGAAGATGGGATGCCCGGTGCTGGTCTCGAAGTCGGCGCCCACGGAGCTGGCGCTGTCGATGGCCGAGGACCTCGGGATCACCACGGCCGGGTTCGCCCGGCGCGACCGGATGAACGTCTACACCCACCCGCGCCGGATCCGGGACCTGCCGGACGCCGGCGGCTGACGCGGACGCGGCGGTCTCCGTGGCTGCGTCAGCCCTCCGGCCCCGCGATCGGCAGCTCGGCGAGGGCCACCGTCCAGCCGGGGAGCATCCCCGCCACGGCCTCCGGCTCGTCGCGGGAGAAGACCGGGACCCCGG
>CAZEUW010000084.1:0-9633 GCA_964515425.1 uncultured Gemmatimonadota bacterium
CGGCGTTCTCCAGCTTGAAGCCGAGCTCCTCGCTGATGACCTGGCCGCCGGTGAGGACGGCGATGTCACGCAGCATCTGCTTGCGGCGGTCGCCGAAGCCGGGCGCCTTCACGGCGCAGACCTTGAGCGTGCCGCGCAGCTTGTTGACCACGAGCGTGGCGAGCGCCTCGCCCTCGAGGTCCTCGGCGATCACGAGCAGGGGGCGGCCCTGCTGTGCGACCTTCTCGAGGACGGGCAGGAGGTCGTTCATCGCGCTGATCTTCTTGTCGTGGATGAGGATCAGCGGGTCCTCGAGCTCCGCCTCCATCTTCTCGGACTCGGTGGCGAAGTAGGGGGAGAGATAGCCCCGGTCGAACTGCATGCCCTCGACGGTCTCGAGCGTGGTCTCGAGGCCCTTGGCCTCCTCGACCGTGATGACGCCGTCCTTGCCGACCTTCTCCATCGCGTCGGCGATCAGCTCGCCGATCTCCGGGTCGTTGTTGGCCGAGATCGTGGCGACCTGGGCGATCTCCTTCTTGCCCGTGGTCTCGACCGAGACGTCGCGGAGCTCTTCGACGACCCTCTCGACGGCCTTCTCGATGCCCCGCTTCAGCGCCATCGGATTGACGCCGGCGGTGACGCTCTTGAGGCCCTCGGTGAAGATGGACTGCGCGAGGACGGTCGCGGTGGTGGTGCCGTCGCCCGCCTCGTCGGAGGTCTTGGTCGCGACCTCCTTGACCATCTTGGCGCCGAGGTCCTCGATCGAGTTCTCGAGCTCGATCTCCTTGGCGACGGTGACGCCGTCCTTGGTGATCGTGGGGCTCCCGAAGCTCTTCTCGAGGACGACGTTCCGTCCCTTGGGCCCCAGGGTCACCTTGACGGCGCGGGCCAGCTTGTCGACCCCGGCCTTCAGGCGCTGCCTGGCCTGGGTGTCGAATTCCAGATCCTTAGACATGGTGGTCCTCTCCTCTGCGGTCTATGGGTTCCTTGGACTGCCTGTTCGTACGTCGCCGCGGCGCGGCCTCGGCCGGCGGCGGCTCCTGCGCTACTTCTCGAGGACGGCCAGGACGTCGCTCTCCTTGATGATCAGCAGGTCCTGCCCGTCGACGGTCACCTCGGTCGGCGAGTACTTGCCGTAGAGGACGCGGTCGCCCTTCTCGAGCTCGACCGGGACCCGCTCGCCGTCGTCGGCCACCCGGCCGGGACCCACCGCCACCACCGTGCCCTGCTGGGGCTTCTCCTTCGCGGTGTCGGGGATGTAGAGCCCTCCTCGCATCTCCTCGTCCTCCTCGTAGGGCTCGACGACGATGCGATCCGCGAGGGGCCTCACCTTCACCTTGCTCTTCGTGGCGGTAGCCATCTCCGCGTCCTCCTTGCTGTCCTGGAAAGGTTCGTTGTCTGTCGGTGTCGCGCTCCGGACCCCGGACGGGGGCCGGCGGCTCCAGCTTCGGATGTCGTGTCGGTCCGGCGCCCGAACGAGCGCGGGATCCGGTCGGTTGTAACGTGCAGGAGACGTGCCACCCCGCTGCGGGTGCTCGGGCGGGTCCGCGGCAGGGTGAGCCTGCCGATCTGCCAGCCGGCGGGGGCGGGGCCTGCCAGGACGGCAAGCCGATCGCGGCCGTCATGGCGCGAGCTCTCCCGAAACCATTCCCTCCTGCCGGACGTAGGGTATCCCGAACGAGGGGCCGGCCCGGATCGGCGGCCCCGACGCCGAACACGATGACGACGGAGGTCCCGATGATCCGCTCGCTCCTGATCCTGCTGGCCGTCGGCCTGGTGGGCATGGCCGCGATCGGCATCGTCTTCTCGATGCTGGTGCCGCTGCTGATGCTCGCCCTGAAGGCCGCACTGGTCCTGATCGTGGGCTACTTCGTGCTGAAGCTGGTGAAGCCGGAGCTCGCCGAGGAGTGCCGCCGGAAGCTGGAGGGCTGGGAGGAGTTCTAGGCGCGCCGGCCGCTCAGGTCGCCGCCTCCCCGCCCTCGCGTCCGACGTTCCGGTCGGCGAGGGCGAGGCCGACGAGGGTGAGGTGGCGCTCCACCCGGTCCACCGACTCGCAGTGGGGGGCGATCACGTCCACGAGCCCCCCGGTCGCCACCACCAGAGGATCCTCCGGCTCCCACTCCGCGAGGATGCGCCGCACGATCCCGTCGATGCTGTCCACCACCGAATAGAAGATTCCCGAGTTGAGACAGGTCTCCGTCCGCCGCCCGATCACGCCCGACGGAGGGCCGATCTCGACCTGCGGCAGACGCGAGGTCGCCTGGTTGAGCCTCTCGATCCCGGCCCGCGGGCCGGGCGCGATCACCCCGCCCAGGAACACGCCGTCGGCGGTGATGCAGTCGAAGGTCGTCGCCGTCCCGAGGTCCACGACCACCGTGTCCCGTCCGTACAGCTCGGAGGCGGCCAGCGTGTTGACGATGCGGTCCGCTCCCACCCCGGCCGGATCCTCGACGTCGAGTCGGATGGGCAGCGGCGTCTCCGGGCCGACGGCCACCTGACGGAGGCCCATCGCCTCGAACGCCCGGGCCCAGGTCCGGTCCATCACGGGGACCACCGACGCGGTGACCGCCCGCTCGAGGGGACCGTCCGACGGCGAGAGGCTCCGGTCGAGGAACCCCTGCAGCAGGAAGGCGTGCTCGTCGGCCGTCCGGCGCCGGTCGGTGGCGATGCGCCAGGAGTGGAGCGGCTCCAGGTCCCGGAAGAGCCCCAGCACCGTCTCGGTGTTGCCGACGTCCAGCGCGAGGATCACGTGATGACCTCGATCGTGCCGCGGTCCAGCCTGCGGAGCGCGCCCCGGTCGGGCCGGAACAGCAGTCGTCCGTCGGGCGCGATGCCCACGCAGACGCCGGGCAGCGGCTCCTCGGCGTCGGACACCCGGACGTCGACCCGACGGTCGCGGAGCCCGTCGTAGCGGTCCACCAGCTCCAGCATCCCCTCGTCCATCCGTGGCGGTGGGTCGGTCAGGTAGCGTTCGAGGCCGGCGACCACGGCGTCGGCCGCCTCGACCGGATCGACATCGGCGTCCAGGGCCTCCTCCAGCGAAGTCGCCACGGCCCGGACCTCCGACGGCGCGTCGTCGCCGAGCGGCGACACGTCGATCCCCACGCCGGCCACCAGGAAGCGGACGCTCCCCTCGGTCCAGACGGCCTCGGCCAGCACGCCGCCGAACTTGCCGCCCCCGGTGACGAGGTCGTTCGGCCACTCGAGGACCGGGTCCAGGCCCTCGAAGGCGCGGTCGAACTCCCGGGCCAGCCCGAGGCCGGCCAACACCGGGAGCAGCACCGGGTTCGGGACCGTCTCGGGCCGGAACACCATCGTCATGTAGACGCCCGTCCCCGGCGGCGAGTACCAGGAGCGGCCCTGCCGGCCCTTCCCCGCCGTCTGCTCGCGCGCGAGCACGATCGTGCCGCCGGGCGCGTCCTCCTCCTCCGCCAGACGCCGCGCCAGGTCGTTGGTCGAGCCCGCCTTGCCGTATAGGTGGACGGCGTCGCGGCCCCAGCGCTCCCGGAGCTCCTCGGGCGAGTGCCCGTGCCAGCTGGTCACCGTGCGTGCGCTCATGCCTCCTCCACCATCAGCGACAGGTCCAGGCTCGGCGCCGAGTGGGTCAGCGCCCCGACCGACACGAGGTCCACCCCGCACTCCGCCACGGCGCGGACCGTGGCCAGCGTCACGCCGCCGGACGCCTCGAGCAGGGGCCGGGGCGGCGGCCGCTCCTCGACCGTCCGCACCGCCCGGCGAAGGGCGTCGGGCGCCATGTTGTCCAGCAGGATTCGATCCGGCGAGGCGTCCAGCGCCGCCTCCAGCTCGGCCTGGTCCCGGACCTCGACCTCGACCTCCACGCCGGCCGCCCCGGCCCGCTCCCGTGCCGCACGGATCGCGGCCGCGACTCCGCCGGCCGCCCGCACGTGGTTCTCCTTGATCAGCACCATGTCCCACAGGCCCATGCGATGGTTGATCGCCCCGCCGGCGGCCGTCGCCGCCTTCTCGAGCCGCCGCCAGCCCGGGGTGGTCTTCCGCGTGTCGGTGATCCGACAGGCCAGCCCCTCGACGGCCTCGACGTAGCGGGCGGTCAGGGTCGCCACGCCGGAGAGGCGGCCGAGGAAGTTGAGGGCGGTCCGCTCCCCGGCGAGGATCGGTGCCAGCCGGCCCTCCAGCCGCACCACGGCCTCCCCTCTCTCGAGGCGGTCCCCGTCCCCGGCCGTCCAGGCCCGCTCGAGCTCCGGATCCAGCCGGCGGAAGGTCTCGTCGGCCGCGTCCCGGCCGGCCAGCACACCCGTCTCCCGGACCACCACCACGGCGCGCCCCCGGGCGCCCGCCGGGACCGTCCACAGGGTCGTCACGTCGCCCTCGCCCAGGTCCTCGGCCAGGGCCGCGGCGACCAGCTCGGTCAGCTCCAGCGGGCCCCGCTCCGGGTTCGACACCGACGCGTCGTCGGTCACGGCAGCCCCGGCAGCCACCAGGCCGCCAGCAGGTAGGCGCCGCCCACCGCCCAGCAATAGTAGCCGAAGCGGTGGAAGGCCCCCATCTCGAGCGCTCGCACGAACAGCCGGATCGCGAGCACGCCGGACACGAGCGCCGCGAGGAACCCCACGCCGAGCGCGGCGCCGCCCGACGCGGCGGCCCGCGAGACGGCCCCGGCCTCGAGCAGTCCGGCCCCGGCGATGGCCGGCACCGAGAGGAGGAAGGAGAACTCCGCCATTCGGACCGGACGCACGCCCGACGCCACCCCGACGGCCACGGTCGCGCCCGATCGCGAGATGCCCGGGAGGATGGCCAGCGCCTGGGCCGCGCCGATCCCGATCGCCTGGACGACCCCGGGCGTCTCCTCGTCCGACTCCGGCGCCGTCCACAGGAGCGACCAGGCGAAGAGCCCGCTCACCAGCAGCAGCGTGGCCGCCACGAGCGGCCGCTCGAAGGTGGCCTCGAAGAACTCGCGCCCGGTCAGCCCGACCACGCCGGCGGGGATCGAGGCGAGGGCGAGCAGGCCGACGTAGATCAGCGCCTCGCGGTCGCCGCCGAGGACGCCCGTCGCCAGCTCGGCGACGCGCCGGCGGTAGACCCAGAGCACGGCCGCCAGCGTCGCCAGGTGGACGACCGCCTCGAAGGCGACGCCGGGGGGCTGTACGCCCAGCAGCGACTGGGCGAGCACCAGGTGTCCGCTGCTCGAGACGGGGAAGAACTCGGTGAGGCCCTGGACCACGCCGAGGAGCGCGGCCTGCCAGGCGCTCACGGCTCCGAACCGGATCCGGCCGCCGGGCCGCGCGCCTCCCCGCCCTCTCGGTCCGACGCCAGCACCTCGCGGTAGAACGCCTCGTACCGGGGGACGATCCGCTCGGTCGAGAAGTGCTCGACCGCCCGCCGTCGGCCCGCCTCCGAGAAGGACTGCCAGCGCTCCTCGTCGCGCAGGAGGGACGCCCCGCTCTCCGCCATCGCCTCGACGTCGCCGACGTCGTGCAGCCGGCCGTCGACGTCGTGCTCGACGACCTCGGCCAGGCCGCTCCCGTCGCTCCCCACCACGGGCACGCCGCAGGCGAGCGCCTCCAGCGCCACGAGGCCGAACGACTCCTCCTCGCTGGGCAGCAGGAAGAGGTCCGCGCAGGCCAGGAGCTCGGCGACCGAATCCAGCTTCCCGAGGAAGTCCACGTCGCCGTTCACGCCGAGCCGCCGGGCCTCGTCCTCCGCCCCCTGACGCTCGGGGCCGTCCCCGACCATGATCAGCCGCGCCGGGACCTCCTCGCGGAGCCGCGCGAAGATCCGGACCACGTCGTCGACGCGCTTCACCGGCCGGAAGTTGGAGATGTGCATGACGATCTTCTCGCCCTCCGGGGCGAGCGAGTCGCGGTGGCAGGGATGCCGGTCCCGCCGGAAGATCTCGGGGTCGACGAAGTTCGGGATCACCCGGATCCGCTCCGCCGGCACGCCGAAGGCCTCCCCGGTCTCGCGGCTCAGCCACTCGGAGACGGCGGTGAGGCCGTCGGACTGCTCGATCGAGAAGCGCGTGATCGTGCGGAAGGAGGGGTCCTGTCCGACCAGGGTGATGTCGGTGCCGTGGAGGGTCGTCACCAGCCGGACGTCCTGCGCCTCGGCCTGGAGCATCGTGCGCGCGATCCATCCGCTCGTCGCGTGCGGGATCGCGTAGTGTACGTGGAGCAGCTCGAGGCCGTGGTCGCGGATGACCTCGTGCAGGGTGACCGCCAGCGCGAGCGAGTAGGGCGGATACTCGAAGAGCGGGTAGGGCATCATCTCCACCTCGTGGAAATAGATGCCCTTGCGGAACCGATCGAGCCGGAACGGCTGGGCGTAGGAGACGAAGTGGACCTCGTGGCCCCGCTCGGCCAGGGCCAGGCCGAGCTCGGTGGCCACCGCCCCCGAGCCCCCGTAGGTGGGGTAGCACGTGATGCCGATCTTCATGCCGCCCCTCCCTCCCGCTGCCACCGCCGCTCGACGTCCCGCACAAGCTCGTCCACGGGCCGGCTCGCGTCCAGCCGCGTCACGGGCCCGGAGAGCTGGTGACGGAACCAGGTCCGCTGCCGGCGCGCGTACTGCCACGTCTCGGCCGCGATGGCCTCGGCGGCCTCCTCCAGCGTGGCCTCGCCGGCGAGGACGGAGGCCACCTCCTCGTAGCCCAGCGCGCTGAAGGGCGGGTCGTCGGGGCCGTGTCCGGCTTCGAGCAGGCGGCGGACCTCCTCGATCCAGCCCGCCCGGAGCAGCCGCCCGGTCCGCTCCCGTATCCGCTCCCGATGGACCCCGGCCTCGAGCTCGAGCACGACGTCGAGGGTCCGGAGCGGCGGGGCCTCCGGGGGCCCGTGCTCCTGCCACCAGGTGAGCGGCCGGCCCGACAGCAGGGCGAGCTCGAGGGTCCGCGCGCAGCGCTGGGGGTCGAGGGTCCCGAGCTCCTCGGCGAGGCCGGGGTCGAGCCGCCGGGTCCAGCGCTCCAGCTCCCCGACCGGCAGCGACCCGAGCCAGGTCTCCAGCCGCTCGCGGCGCGCCGCGTCCATCTCCGGCTCCTCGAAGACCGGATCGGTCAGGGCGCGCAGGAAGAACCCGGTGCCCCCCGCCAGCACCGGCACGCGCCCCCTTCGCCGGATGCCGTCGATCCACCCTCGCGCCCGGCGGGCGAACGAGCCGGCGCCGTAGCGCTCGTCGGGCTCGAGGAAGGCCACGCCGTGGTGCGGGACGCGGTCGCGGAGCTCCGCCCCGGGGGCGGCCGTGCCGACCTCCATCCCCCGGTAGGCCTGGCGGCTGTCCATCGAGATCACCTCGCCGTCCAACCGCTCGGCGAGCCGCACGGCCAGCTCGCTCTTGCCGGTGGCGGTCGGGCCGACGACCGCGAGCGCCTCGGGCGGCCCCGGCGCCGGCCCCACCGCCGTCACGAGCGCCCGAAGCGCCGCTCGAGCTCGGCGAGCGTGAGGCGCACCACGGTGGGACGCCCGTGGACGTCGTGGCCGGGCAGCTCGGTGGCGAAGAGCTGGTCGAAGAGCTCGCGCATCTCCTCCCCTCCCAGGGGCTGGCCGGCCTTGATGGCGCCCTTGCAGGCCAGGCTCTTGGCGATCCGCTCGTGCTGGTTGCGGGCCGAGTCGACCAGCGCCGACCCGTGCGTGAGCTCCCGGATCATCTCCCGGAAGCAGCGCTCGGCGTCGAAGTAGGGGTGCGGGTCGGGGCTCGCGTGGATGATGACGGTCCGCTCGCCGAACGGCCGCACCTCGTAGCCCGTGCGTCGCAGCAGGCCCTCCAGCTCCTGGACGGCCGAGTACTCGGCGGGGTCGAGCCGCACGGTGATCGGGAAGAGGAGCCGCTGGGAGGTGCCCTCCTGCTCGCCGGCGAAGCGCGCCATGATGCGCTCGAAGAGCACGCGCTCGTGTGCGGCGTGCTGGTCGACGATGAGCAGCCCCTCCCGCGTCGCGGCCAGCAGGTAGCTGTCGTGGAGCTGCCAGAGCTCGGGACGGTGCCCGGCCAGCTTGGACGCCCGCGCGGGCCCCTCCCCGTCGGGCTCCATGGCCGCCCCCGCGCCCCCCGAGAGGAAGAAGGCGAGCTGGGAGTCGGGCGAGGCCTCCTCGGGGCCGGCTGACGCCTCGGAGCCGCTCGCGGCGCCGGCGCCGGCCGGCTCGTCCGTTCCGGCGCCCCCGGCCGACGCCGCTCCGTAGTCGGCCCCCGGCTCCCGGGTCACCGACGCCGAGCTGTCCAGCTCGCCCAGCCGCTCGCGGACCGCCGCCCGGACCACTTCCTCCACCTCCTCGCGGCGGCGGAATCGGACCTCCGCCTTGGCCGGGTGGACGTTCACGTCCACCGTCTCGGGGGGCACGCTGAGATAGAGGAGGAAGGTGGGACTGGCCTCGGCCGGCACGGTCGTCCGGTAGGCCTCGTCGACGGCGCGGTTCAGCGCCTTGTCCCGGAAGGGACGTCCGTTCACGAAGAGGTATCGCCGACGCCCCCCGCGCCGCGCCGCGTCGGGCCGCAGGACGAGCCCGCCGACGCGGATCTCGTCGCGCGCGAGGTCGACCGGGATCAGGTCGGACGCCTCCTCCTCGCCCCACAGGTCGGCCACCCGGGACCGGAGGGCGTCGACCGCCGGCAGGTCGAGCAGATCGCGGCCGTTCGACTCCAGCCGGAAGGCGACGTCGAGGTGGGCCAGCGCCAGCAGGGTGAGCGCCTCGCTGCAGGCGCGCGTCTCCGCCCCGGCCGATCGGAGGAACTTCGCGCGCGCCGGGACGCTCTGGAAGAGGCCCCGGACGGTCACGGTCGTGCCGGGGCGGCGGGCCACCTCGTCCACCCCGGAGATGGAGCCCGCCTTCGCCCGCACGCGCGTCCCGGCGTCGGCGTCCTCGGGGGCGGTCTCCAGCTCGAAGCGGCTCACGGCGGCGATCGAGGGGAGCGCCTCCCCCCGGAAGCCCAGCGAGGAGATTCGGGTCAGGTCGTCGGCCTCGGAGATCTTGCTCGTCGCGTGCCGGTCGAGCGCCAGCAGCGCGTCCTCTCGCGCCATGCCGACGCCGTCGTCCGCGACGCGAATCTCGGTCTTGCCGCCGTTGCGCAGCGTCACGTCGACGCGGTCCGCCTCGGCGTCCAGCGCGTTCTCGACCAGCTCCTTGACCACCGACGCGGGCCGCTCGACCACCTCGCCGGCGGCGATCTGGTTGGCCACGTGGTCGGGGAGGACGCGGATGCGGGGCGTCACGGCGTCACCCCAGCCGGTAGAAGGCCCTCGCGTTGGCGAGGGTGCGCGCCGCGGTCTCCGCGACCTCCTCTCCGCGCATCCCGGCCACGGCCCGGCAGGTGTGCGCCACGAAGGCGGGCTCGTTCGTGTGGCCCCGCTCGGGGACCGGTGCCAGGTAGGGGCTGTCCGTCTCCACGAGCAGCCGCTCGGCCGGGACCCGTCGAACCCGGTCCGCCCCGTCCCAGCTCCCGAAGGTGACGATGCCCGAGTAGGAGACGTACCAGTCGCGCTCGAGCGCGGCCTCGAGCAGGTCGGAGCCGCCCGTGAAGCAGTGGAGCACACCACCCACGCCGGCCGGCGCGCCGGCGATCAGCCGCGCCGTGTCCTCGTCGGCGTCGCGGCTGTGCACGACCACCGGCAGCCCGGTGGCGTCGGCCAGATCGAGGTGCGCCGCGAAGGCGGCGCGCTGGCGCTCGCGCGGCGCGTTGTCGTAATGGTAGTCG